>NZ_JBCNYA010000020.1:0-74811 GCF_049727805.1 Frateuria sp. YIM B11624 | reverse complement strand
GGGGGGGAGGAACACGCTGGCGCCGTCCTGCACGATGCTGCCGCTGCCGCCGACGATGCTGCCGCCGGTCGGCGTGGTGCTGCGTCCCACGCTGCCGGCCTGTGCCGGTGCGCTGGCCAGCGCACCGCACAGCAGCAGCGACAGGCTCAGCGGCAGTGCCTTGCGGCGCAGGCTGGCGAGGGATTCCTTGCGGGAGGTCGCGCGGTTGGTGTGCATGATGGTGGCCCGTCAGAAGGTGAAGCCGAAGCGCGAATAGATGTGGTAGCCGCGCTTGTCCGAGGCGTCGCGGCTGCCGGTCGGCACCGAGGCGTCCAGGCGGAATTCGAAATGGTGGAAACGCGGGATGCGGAAGATCAGGCCGGCGCCCACGCCCTGGAGCGTCTCGACCGGGTTGTTGCCCTCGCGATGGCGCGAGGCGTAGCCGCGGCCGAAGTCGTAGAACATTTCCACTTCCAGCAGCTCGCGCCAGGGCCGGTCGTAGAACGGCGAGACGCGGTCGCCCAGGAACGGCGCGTCGACGTGGTATTCCAGCGAGCTGTACCAGCCGCGGTCGGTCAGCGCGTCGGCGATCGGGTAGGCGCGCACGCTGTCCGGGCCGCCGATCACGAACTGTTCCAGCGGCGGCAGCGCGTCCTTGGTGAACTGGCCGCCGAGCTTGAAGTACATCCGCTGCGAGCGGGTCAGGAACTGCAGGCGCGTGTAGGAGAGCCGCAGCAGCGAGAAGTTGCTGTCGTGGTCGGGACTGACCAGGTCGGGCTTGGTGGAGTCGTCGCGGATCGACTTGCGCAGGCTGCCCTGCACCACGTCCAGGCCGCGCAGGCGCTGGTCGGTGCGCTGCAGGCCGAAGCCCAGCTCCGCCACGTCGAAGCGCTCGTCGGAAAGCTTCACGCCGAGCGCGCCAAGCTGCGACTTCTCGCGGATGTAGCGCAGCGAGGACTGCATCTGCATGTCGTCGGTGTTGACGAACTTCCAGTCCGCGCCGGCGAAGGTCGAGGACGTCGGGCCCTTGACCTGCAGGTCCGCGAACTCGCCGCTGTTGATCTGCAGCTCGCTGCGGGTGGCGCCGATCACGGCGCTCAGGCCCGGGACCACCACGGTGGGTATGCGGTAGCCCAGGGCACCGTAGACGTTGCTGCGTGGATCGAAGGCATAGTCGACGTTGGCGGTGAGCTGGTCGCCGATGCCCAGCGGGCTGTTCCAGGCGACCCCGGCCTGCGCGCGGTAGCGGCCGGTGAGTTCGGTGCCGTAGTTGTTGCCGCCCACGGTGAACACGAACGGACGCTTGGCCTCGTGCGCCACCATCACCAGGTCGGTCTGGCCGGTCTTGGCGCCAGGCTGGAAGGTGGAGGAGACGGTCACGCCGGGCAGGTCGCGCGCGTAAAGCAGCGCCGAATCGATGTCCTGCTTGCGCAGCGGCTGGCCCTTGAGCCGCTCGGCCGGCGCGGCGATGGCGACCGGCCGGTAATGCGAGGCACCCTTGACCACCACCTTGCCGATCGTGCCTTCGAGCACGTCCACGTGCACGATGCCGTCCGGTCCCACGGTCTGCGCCGGCACGAAGGCGGTGGCCACGATGAAGCCGGCCTTGCGGTAGCGGTCGGTGATGCGGTCGGCGACCTGCTGCAACTGGCTGAAGTTGGCCTGCACCGGCTTGCCGGTGCCGCCGGAAAGCGTGGCGAACTGTTCGTCGGCCAGCGCCTGCACGGTGGCCGGGGTGATGCCGTCGTCCGGATGGTTGCCCACGCCCTGCACGCGGAAGCCGTGCACCGAGAGAGTCTGGTCCTGCGCCGCGGCGGCTTCGCGGTCGCGCAGCGGCGGCACCTTGGGGGTGGCCGCGGCTGCCGCGGCGGGCGCGGCCATCGCCTGCGCCACGGTCGCCGCGGGGGTAGCGCCGGCGCCGAGGTGGACCGCGAGCACCTGCCCCGGCAGGTAGGCGTGGGCGTCGGCCCAGCCCGCCTCGTGCAGCTTGGCGGTGATGCGCTGCGCCGCCGCCTGCAACTGGGAGGCGTCCAGCGCGGAGGCGCCCGCCCCAGCCAGCGCCTGCTGGTACTCGGCCTGGATCAGCGCCTGCACCTGGGCCGCCTGTGGCCCGTCGGTGGGCACGCCGCTGACCAGGATGTCCTGCGCCGGCATGCCGGCGGCGGGCGCCGCTGGCGCGGCCTGGGCCCAGGCATCCCCGCCCGCCAGGGCAAGGGCTACCGCTGCTGCAAGGCAAGCAATCCGCACGACGTTCCCCTCTTGATCGATCGGCTCACGCGCGGCACCGGTTGCCGGACCGCCTCAGCGCGGACGGCCGGGCTTGACCCGGCCGCCGCGGGCCCACGTGCAAACCACGCGCCCTCACCCAGTAGTGCGCACTACGTCAAGAAAAACGCCCATCCAGGGCCGGTTTTGTTCACGCCATGCTCATCAGGCATTCACATTTCACGGCGCGAACAACAGCAGGCCCAGCAACAGCGCGCAGACCAGCGCGCCGGCGGCGAATACCACCAGCAACATGCGGCTGGACGGCCCGCCCCCACCGAGCAGCGCCGGCAGCACGTCGTCGGCGCCGGCCGGAGCCTCCGGCGCGCGGGCCGGCGGCTGCACCAGCACGTTGCGCGCGGTGATGCCGTGGCTGTCGCGCAACGCGGCCAGCACGTTGCGCCGGCGCGCGCGGTACTCGGCGCGGGCGATGCGCCCGCCGTAGTGCGCCTCGTCGAGCACCTCGAGGTCGCGGTTGACGATGCGCTCGCGCTCGTTCATGGCACCTCCCTCACCAGGCGCAGGCCGACGTCCTTCTGCGCCCCGCCGCTGTCGGTGCGATGGCTGTCGACGGTGCAGTCGGACCAGTAGCTGGTGTAGCTGCCGCCGCGTACCGCGGTGACGCCGCCGTCGGTCACCCACTCCCACACGTTGCCGGTGAGATTGATCAGGCCCCACGGATTCGGGCTGCGCCCGCGTGCGGCGATCGGCGCGCCGCTGCCGTCGTCGGCGCCGGCGGTGGGCGGGATGCAGTTGCTGTCCGGCGCCTGCTTCCAGCCGCCGCCCGCGCGCGCGGCCGCCAGCCACTCGGCGTCGGTCGGCAGGCGGTAGACGTGGCCGCTGGCGCTGCCCAGCCAGGCCGCGTAGGCGCGCGCCTGGGCCAGGCTAATGTTGCTCACCGGCAGGCTGCCGGCGGAGCGGTCCTCCAGCGTTATAGCGCTGCACTTGCCGGTAGCGGCGCAGTAGCGGTTGTACTCGTTGACGGTGATCTCCGAGCGGGTCATCGCCAGCACCTTGCCGCCGGCGCGCACCACCACCAGCGCCGGGCCGCGCTTGCCGTCGATGGTGTCGAAGCAGGCCCGGCCGGCGCCGACCAGGTCGGGCGCGGCACAGGGATCGGCCGAGGGCCCGGCCGTGGCGGTGGCCGGCGCGGGGCGGATCGTCGCCGGACTGCCCTTTCCGGTGGCATTCGGCGCGGGCTGGCCAACCGGCGCATTGGCCGTCGGGGCGGCGGCGCTGCCCGCGGCCGGTGCGGTGCCCGGCTCGGACGTCGGCGCCGTAGTGACGGGTGTCGCCGTGGTGGGCTTGAGCGAATCCAGCAGCGCGGAAAGCGAGCCCTCGCCGAGTTGCCCGCGCAGCTTCATGTCCGCTTCGAGCGCGGCCAGGCCGTCGGCATCGGCATGGTTCACCTTGGCCAACTGCCGGTGCAACCGGTCGAGATCGGCCGCGGCCACGGCATGGCCGCGCGACTTCACCAGTTCGGCCGCCAGGCCGTAGCGGGCGCTGGCCCTGGCCAGGTCGTCGCGCTGGCCGAGCTGGCCGGTGGCGCGCGCGAGCACGTCGGTGGCCGACTGGTAGCGCCCCTTACGGAAGGCTTCACGCGCCTGGCCCAGGTAGGCGTCGGCCAACAACTGCGGCCCTTCGCTGGCCAGGAACGGATGCTGCGGCGCCAACGCGCGGATGCGCGCCAGCGATTCCTGCGCCTTGGCAGTGTCGCCCGCCGCCGCGGCGCGCTTGACCGATTCGATGCGCGCGGTGACTTCGGCAGCAGCGCTCTCCTGCGCCAGCCGGTCCTGCTGCTGCTTGTCCAGCGCGGCGAGCTGGTCGTGCTGGTTCTTCAGCGCCGTGGATTGCGGTGCGAGGGTCAGGCCGAAATCGACCAAGGCCAGGTCCTGCGGCAAGTGCAATGCATCGGTCTGCTGGCCGGCCACCGTGGCGATGGCCGTGGCGAGCCGGTCGAGCAGCGCGCGCGTCTGCGGCGACGCATCGCCCTTGAGCGGTGCGACCGCCGTGGCGACCTGGCGTTGCCACTCGGCCGTGGCCTGTGGATGGGCGAGCAGCGCGGACAGCGCGGCGCGGGCCTCCGGCAGGCTGGTGGCTGCGGCGGCCGCGAGCGCGGTTGCCGCCACCTCGCCAACGCCCATCGCCGTCAGCTGCGCCTGGCGCCGCTGCAGGCGCACCGAATCCGGGAACAGCTCGAGCGCCTGCTTCAGGTGCGCCGCCGCCTGGGCATCCTGGTGCTGCGCCATCTGCTGGCCGATGGCGATGTCGTACTTGAGCTCCAGCTCGGCGTTCTTCAGCAGGCTGCTCGACGGATCGATGGCGCGGATCTTCTGCAGCGTCTCGACCGCGTTCTCCGGCTGGTCGGCAAAGATGGCGCCGGCTTCCACGCGCTGCGAGAGCTGGGTGTCGAGGCTGTTGAGCAGCTCGTTCTTCTGCTGCTCCATGGCGCTGCGGCGGATGTCCAGCTCGGGCGAGTAGAGCTTGAGCTGGTCGCGCAGGGCGAACAGCTGCTGCGCGTGGGCGTAATCGTAGCGGCCCTGTGCCGGGTTCCAGTAGCCGTCCAGCCGGGTCAGCAGGAAGCGCTGGATCAGCTCGCTCTGGTCGAGCACGAGGCGCTTGCGCTCCTCGTCGCCGAGCGTGTCCAGTGCCGCCATCGCCTGCGCCTCGTCGGTGTAGACGTGCGCGTTTTCCGGGGAGAAGCGCGCGATCACCTGCGCCACCTTGCGCTGGTGCAGGTAGTGCGCGCCGCCCCAGCCGCCGGCGACCAGCAGCACCAGCGCGCCGCCGCCCCAGATCAAGTACGGGCCGATGCGCTCGCGCAGGCCGACCTCGCGCAGGCCGTCGACGAACTCGCTGGCCGTGCGCAGGCGGTCTTCCTTGTGGAAGGCCACCGCGTCGCACAGCGTCTTGTACTGACGGCGGGTGAGGCCGGGCACCGGCGGCGGCTTGCGGCCCTCGCGCATCGCCACCTCGGCGCTTACCTTGTCGAACGGGTGCTTGCCGGTGAGCAGTTCGAAGGCCACGCAGCCGAGCGCATAGAGATCGTCGCTGGGCGAGGGCTCGCCGCCCTGGATCATCTCCAGGCTGGCATAGGCCGGCGTCAGCGCGCCCAGCGTGCCGGCGTCGAACACGGTCTGTTCGCCGACCGCCTCGCCCATGTGCTTGCCGGCGCGCGCGATGCCGAAGTCGAACACCTTCGGGATGCCGTCGCGCGTGACCATCACGTTGCCCGGCTTGAAATCCGAGTGCACCACGCCGGCGGCGTGCGCGCGCTTGAGCGCCCAGGCCATGCCCTCGATCAGCGGCCGCGCCTTGGCCAGCGGCATGCCGTTGTAGGCGCGTTCGCGGATCAGCGTCTTCAGGTCGGAGCCGTCGACGTACTCCATCGTCATGTAGACGATGGTGCGGTCCTTGTCGAAGTCGTAGACGCGCACGATGTTGTCGTGCGCCAGCGACTGCGAGCGGCGCGATTCGCGCTGCAGCGCGATCAGCGAATCGGGATGGCGGCGGAACTCGTCGTTCAGCACCTTCACCGCGACGTAGGGGTCGCGGTCGCGCGCCTCGACCTTGCGCTCGTCGCGCGCCAGGAACACCACGCCCATGCCGCCGCGGCCGATCTCGCGCTCCAGGTGGAAGCGGCCCTTGAGCAGCATGCCGACGTGCGCGTGATCGCCGCCTTCGACACCGGCGAGGCGTTCGAGGCTGGCGCTGTTGAAGCTGCTGGCCGAGTTCGAATGCGTGCCGGTGGCGCCCTGCGTCCCGGTGGACTGGGACAGGTCTGCCTCATGGCCGTGCGACGCCGGCATCACCACGGTGGATTCGTCGATGGCCGCGACGGGCGGCGCCGGCGGGCGCGAGGCGGGCATGACCACGGTCGCATCCGCGCCGTCGCCGGATGCCGGCGGTGAGACCGGCGCGACCGGCGTGGCAGGCGCGACCCGCGTGGCATCGGCTTCGCTGGTCACGGCCTCGGCCACCCGACGCGTGGCCGGCGCCACCACGGTCGCATCGTCGACGCCCGTCGTGTCCTCCCCCGCGGCCACGGCCTGCGCCGCGACCAGCCGCTCGAGCAACACGCGGCCGATCTGCGCATCCAGTTCGCCTTCGTCGTTCAGGCGGCGCAGCAGCGCGAGTTCGTCGTGGTGGCGCTCCTCCGGCACCGAGCCGCGCTTGGCCAGTGCGTCGAGCAGCACGGGGAGCGGCAGGTGGCCGTTGCGGAAGGCGGCGATCAGTTCGGCAAGCGTGTTCATGCGGAGCTCTTGGTCAGTGATGCAGCCGCGTGAGGCGCGGCCAGGGCGATGTCGCGCGGTGGGCGGCCGGCGCGGGCAAGGCCCACGTCAGCTCACCACCAGCATGGGAACTTCGTTGGTGCGCACCTTCTGGCCGTCCATGTACAGCGCCGAGCGCATCGTGTAGCGGCCGTCCTGGATGCCCTTGGGCAGGTTGAAGTCGAAGTTGGTCTCGTACTCGCCGGTGCCGTCGATGGCAGTTGCGTCCTTGGTCACCGTGGTCAACTGCTTGCCGTCGGGCGAGAACAGCGTCAGTTGTTCCTTCAGCTGCGGGGCGGCGGCCTGGGTGCCGCGGATCAGCGTCACGCGCGACTGCATCGCTGCCTTGCTGCCGGACTTGACCGTCTCGCCGGGGAGCAGCTCGCTCTGGTACGCGCCGATGGTGTTCGTCGCCGGCAACGCACCCTGCTCGCGCTGGTACTGCGCTTCCACCGATTGCGCGTCGCGCACCTTGCGCGCGTGGTAGTTGTAGGCCATGCAGGCGAACACGCCGATGCCGGCACCGATCGCCGCGCCGGCCAGGTGGCCCTTGCCCTTGCCGAACATCGATCCGGCCAGCGCGCCGATGGCGCCGCCCAACGCGGGGTTGCATTCGTGCGGCGTCTCGTCGGCGGCGTTGGCATTGGCTTGGCCGCTCGGCATGACGCCGCCCATCTGCGCGCAGCCGCTGACCAGCGCCAGCACGCACGCTGCGCCGAGCAGGCTCACGCCACGGAATCCGAAGGTTTGCATGACCTCTCCCTCCCTAGTTGATCGAGATGTTGCTCATCGCTTGTTGCTGCGCCTGCTGCGCCCGCCGCAGCAGGCGCTTGGCTGCGGGATCGCCGGGGTTCACCTGCAGCGCTGCCTTGGCGTTGGCGATCGCTGCCGAGTAGTTCTGCTGGCGGTAGTTGCGTTCGCCTTCGCGCAGCAGCCCCGCCGCCACTTCCTGCATGCGGTTCGGCGCGCTGGCGGGCGGCGGTTGCGACGTGGCCTGCTTTTCCGGCGGCGGGGCTGAAGCCGGTGCCGGCGCCGGCGGTTGCGCCGCGGGCGATGACGACGGGACTTGCGCGGCCATCTGCGCAGCGGCGGTACTGGCCGGTGCGGGCGCGGCGGGCGTCGGTGCCGCTGCGACTTTTGGCTGGTCCAGCTCGCGCTTTTCCTTTTCCACGGCGGCGTGCCTGAGGTCCAGCCGTGGCAGGAACAGGTGCAACTGCGCGGGCAACGCGAACACGCGCTGGGCGGCCGCGTAGTCGAGCCGGCCCCTGGCCGGATCCCAGTACGCATCGACGCGGTCGAGCAGAAACTGCTGCACCTGTTCGCCCTGGCCGAGCATCAACTGCTTGCGCTCGTCCTCGCCCAGTTGCGCCAGCGCGGCGACCGCCTCCACCTCGTTGCCGTAATGCTGCGGGTTGTCCGGCTGGAAGCGCGCGGCGACCTCGGCGATGTGCCGCGCCCGCAACTGGCCGAGCACGCCCCAGCCCGCCACCGCCAGCAGCAGGATGGCGGCGAGCGTCCAGGCCAGCGGCCGACCGATGCGTTCACGCAAACCGACCTCGCGCAACCCCTCGACCAGCAGGTCCGCGCTCTTCAGGCGCTTGTCGGCGGTGAACGCCACCGCGTCACACAGGGCTCGCTGCTGGCGTCCGGTCAGCCTGGGCACCACCGGCGGCAGGCGGCGCTCGCGCAGCGCCACCTCGGCGCTGGCCTTGTCGAACGGATGCTTGCCCGTGAGCAGCTCGAAGGCCACGCAGCCCAGCGCGTAGATATCGTCGGTGGGCTGCGGCGGTTTGCCTTCGATCATCTCCAGGCTGGCGTAGGCCGGCGTCAGCGCGCCGAGCTTGCCGGCGTCGAACACGGTCTGGTCCTCGGCCGGCTCGTCCGCCTGCTTGCCGGCGCGTGCGATGCCGAAGTCGAACACCTTCGGCACGCCCTCGCGCGTGACCATCACATTGCCCGGCTTGAAATCCGAGTGCACCACGCCGGCGTCGTGCGCGCGCTTGAGCGCACGGGCCATGCCTTCGATCAGCGGACGCGCCTTGGCCAGCGGCAGGCCATGGAAGGCGCTCTCGCGGATCAGGGTCTTGAGGTCCGATCCGTCGACGTATTCCATCGTCATGAAGACGATCGTACGGTCCTTGTCGAAGTCGAACACGCGCACGATGTTGTCGTGCGCGAGCTGCTGCGAGCGGCGCGACTCGCGCTGCAAGGCAATCAGCGAATCGGGATGGCGGCGGAACTCGTCGTTCAGCACCTTCACCGCGACGTAGGGATTGCGGTCGCGCGCCTCCACCTTGCGCTCGTCGCGCGCCAGAAACACCACGCCCATGCCGCCGCGGCCGATTTCGCGCTCGAGCAGGAAGCGGCCCTTGAGGAGCATGCCGACGGTAGCCTGGTCGCCGGCCGCGGCGTCGGCGACGCGCTGCCAGTCGGATGTATCGACGCCACCGGTGGCGCCGGCCGTCTGCGAAACGGTCGCGCCGGTCCGCGCCGCATCGGGCGCCGGAGCGGAGGCCGGCTTGACCACGGTGGCCTGGTCCACCGGCAGTGCGGCCGGCTCGACGCGCGCGGCCGGCATCACGCAGGTGGCCTCGTCGCTGCCGGCGATCGCGAGTGCCGGGCGTTCCACCTTGACCACCGTGGCCACGTCGTCGGCCTCGTCGGCGCTGGCCTGAAGCGTCTCGAGTCGCTCGGCGATGAGCTGCACCACGCCGGCCTCGAGGGTGCCTTCCTCGCCCATCCGCGCCAGCCAATCGAGCTCGGCGGCGTGCTGGTCGGCCGGCACCGCGCCGCGCCCGGCCAATCCATCGACCAGCAGCGCCGGCAGCGTGAGCCCGCCCGCCTTGTAGGCCTCGACCAGCGCGCTGAGGGAGGAGGTTTCCATCGCCCTGCCGTCAGTCCTGCAGCCGCACGATCACGGCCGACACGTTGTCGCGGCCGGCACGTCCCAGCGCCATCGCGAACAGGCCCTGCAGCAGGTCGTTCGGCGCCTGCAGGCGCGCGCACTGGGCGTCGAGCTCCTCGTCGGTCATTTCCTTGTTGATGCCGTCGGAGCACAGCACGAATTGCATGCCCGGCCGGTTGCCGGCGACCACCCAGTCGACATACAGCCGCTCCTCGGCGCCGATCGCGCGGGTCAGCACGCCCGCGCCCGGCTGCGGGCGGGCGGGCGCGGGACCACCGGCGAACTGGGTCACCTCGTCCTTGACCCCGTGCACGTGGTCGCGGGTGATCTGGTGCAGGCGACCGTCCTCGAAGCAGTAGGCGCGGCTGTCGCCGACCCAGCCACACAGCATGAAGTCCGGGTCGTAGACCAGCAGCACCACGGTCGAGCCGATCAGGTCGACGCCGCGCGTGGCGGCGACCTGGCGCAACTCGGTGTTGACCTGCGCCAGCGTGTCCTCGATCGACTCGATGAAGTCGAACACATCGCCGTTGCGCGGCAGGGAAGCGAGCCTTTCGACAATGAGCCCGCTGGCGTAGTCGCCGGCCGAGTGCCCGCCGAGGCCGTCGGCCACCACCCACAGGCCCACGTCCTCGCGCACAAGAATGGCGTCCTCGTTGTGCTTGCGGACCTTGCCGGTGTGGGTATGCCCCGCGGACAGGTAACGCACGGTCATGGCTGCACCTCGATCACGGCGAGCGGCCAGGGCCGCGAGTGGATGGGGCCAAGCGCCTGCGCCAGGCGCACCTGGGCGTCCTCCGCCGAGTCCGCGGCCAGCCCCTGCGCCAGCGCGGCCAGCGAAAGCTGGGTGTGCGCGGCGCCGGCCAGCAGCAGCAGGCGGTCGCCCGGCAGCAGCTCGCAGGTGACCTGCTCGCAACTGGGCATGCCTTCGGCGCCCAGGCCAGGCGCGGTGGCGGCATCGGCGCCGCCGAACAGCAGGTCGTCGAGTTCGCCGCCGCCGGACGGTGCCGGTGGGGGCGGCGTCGCACTGAACAGCGGACGCAGGCGACCGCCGCGCCAGTGCCAGGCGCCGGCGGCGCCGATGCGCAGCAGACCCGCCTGGGATCCGGACACGCGGGCAGCGACCACCGCGCCGTCCTCGCTCACCCGGCCGTTGCGCAGGTGCGGGTGCAGGGCGATCAGGCGGGCGCGCAGCGCATGCGTGCCGGGCGGCGTCTCGTCCGCCGCGTTCCATTCGGCGCCGATGCCGGCGGCGGCCGACGCGGCGCGGCGGCGCGGATCGGCCAGGCCCACGTCGGCCGCCACCAGCGTCAGCGCGCCGGCCGGATGGCGCACCACCGCCGTGCCGGGCGCCGTCTGCACCGAAAGCTCGGTCTCGAACACGGGAGCGGGCATCGGCGGCACGCCGTCCTGGGTCCGGCGCACCAGGCCCGGCACCGTCACGTCGTCATCCATGTCGCGCCGGGCGATCGTCGGGGCCGGGGCCGGCGTTGGTGGCGGCGCAGGTTCGCTCCTGGCGGGAGCGAAAGGCTCGGCGATCGGCGCGGACGTCCCGGCGGGCGTCTGCCAGGCGCCGCCGTGGGTGGCGTCGAGGAAACCCGCATACGCTTCCGGCGCCGGCAGGCCGCGGGTGGCCAGGATGCCCGGCGGCACGCGACCGGCCCCCTCGCTCCACCACAGGCACCACGGCCCCTGCCCGGCCAGCCGCAGCCACAGCGTGGCCAGGGCCGCGGTATCGACGGCACGCGCCGGCAGCGGCAGGCGCCAGTGGCTGGCGCGGCTGAAATCGACACCGCCGCACGGATCGACCGCCGCGGCCGGCACGATCGATGGTCCGGGCAACGCCGCCACCAGCGCGTCGAAAGCCTCGGCATCCAGCGGTGCACCGCGCTGCCCTTGCGCATGCACGCGCGCCAGCGCGTCGAACCAGCCGGCGCCCTCGCGCAACAGCAGGTCGACCTGCGCGGGCACGACCGGCGCGGCCAGCACCATCGGGAAACTGCGACCTACGCGATCGTCGGCAGGACCGAACACGCCGACCCAGGCGCCCTCGCCACACGCCTGCGGCGCGAGCACGAAGCGCCAGGTCGGGCTGGCGTGGTAGGCCTGTGCCCAGTCGCCGCCGAGCGCCTCGCGGCTGGCGAACACGGCCTGCTCGAAGTGGTGGTCCCAGCGATCGACGAAGCCGGCGGGCAGCCGTCGCTGCACGAAGTCCCCCGCCCCCGGCAGCTTGCCGAAGAAGCCCACGCTTGCCATGGCGGATCCCCCTGTCGGATCGGCCATGGTGCTATCCCCCACACCTGAAGCGCTGCACTTGCGTGTTGAGGAAGGGGTTCTTCAGGTTGCTCGCCTGCACCACCAGCTGCACCGCCTGGCCGCCGAAGTCGAAGTGCGCCTGGTAGCGCAAATCCGACTGGCGCGACAGCTTGGCCGCCTGCAACGCGTGGAAGAACGCCCAGTCACCCTGATAGTCGTAACTGCTGAGCAGGTTGCCGGAGGCGTCCCAGGCCGAGACCTTGACCTGCCCCGGCGTCGGCCCCGGCCACTTCATCGCCATGCTGGCGTTGCCGCCGGGCTTGTAGTCGAAGGTCTGCCCATCAATGGCAATGGAGAACCGTCCGATGCCCGGCGCCAGTTGCGGCGCCAGCAGGGTGAAGCCGACTTCGGGCGTGGGGCTGCCGTTGCGGAAGTACATCTGCTTGATGGCGTCGGCCAGTTGCATCTGCACCAGCATCGAGGCCGAGCCGCTGACCGCGCCCGGGCCGCTCTTCCACTGCCAGTTGCGCCCGCTGGTGTCGACCAGCTTGGCCAGCGTCTGCTTGAAGAAGCCGTCGTAGCGGCCGCCGTAGCCGAACAGCTCGGCGAAGTTCTGCACCGGGATGTCGTTGCGGCTGGCGGGCGCGAATGGAAAGCGGCCCTGGGTGAAGGCGGCGCAATCCTGCGCGGCGGCCTGCTGGAACTGCTCGTCCAGCGCGCCCTTGGTGCCGCTGGCGACCAGGGCCTGGCTCTTGCCGGTCAACGAGGCGACCCAGCCGGACACCGGCGGAGGCAACTGCGCGGCGGCCTGCTGCGCCATCAGCAGTTGCGGGTTGGGCTGGCCGGCCGCGTCGCTGAAGTCGGTCATGGTCAGCAGCGTCTTGCTGAGCTGGTCGAGCACCGTCAGCGTCTGGTCGATCGGCGCCGCGCCGGGCGCGCCCTCGCTCAGCTTGTTGAGCGTGTCGAAGTGTGCGCTGATGGCGCTGCCGGGCGGGGCTTCGTCCGCGGCCGCGCCGGCGCCGCCACCGACCTTGGCCAGCGCACGGCCCAACGCGTTCTGCGTCGCCTTCTTCGCGGCCGCGTCCTTGGCCGCGTCCACCGCCTTGTCGCCGGCGTCGGGCGCGGGCGCACGCAGCATGTCGCTGGTATTGGCGCGCACCACGTTGAGCAGCGACTTCAACGGCGAACTCGGGCCGGACAGCTTCGCGGCGATCGTGCTTGCGTCCTGGATGCTGGCGATCGGCTGCAACTGCAGGTCCGCCAGCAGATCGTCCCAGGCCTTGATGTAGTCGGTCTCGTACAGCGCCAGCACCTGCCGCGAGAGCCGCGCCTGCGCGATGGCGTCGATCGGCTCGGCGCCGAACACCCAGTCGTCCGAAGCGAACTGCTTGACCGCCTCGGCCACGCCCTTGTCCGCCTCGATCGCGAACACCGGTTGCGTGTAGACCGCCGGCAGCGGCTCGGGCAGCGCCTTGCCGCTCCGGCGGCGGAACACGTTGCCGAGCAGGCCCAGCTCCTTGTCCAGTTGCAGCGGCTTGCCGGCGTTCTCGGCCGAGAGCTTCATGCTGCCGTAGACCAGCGTGGAGAGGTCGGCCGTGCGCAGCGTGGTGCGGGCCTGGTCGACCAGCGCGGCATCGAGGGTGAGCGCGCGCAGTTGCCCCGGTTCGTCCACCAGCGCCTGGAAGTGCTTGGCCAGCGCCTGCTGCAACACCGGCTCGTCCGGGAACACCTTGCGCCATTCGAGGTTGGTCAGCGCGACCAGCTCATCGGCGTCCAGGTGCTTGGGCTCGCCCAGCATCAGGTAGCCCTTGAGGTAGTAGTACAGCGCCTGCGGGTCGGCGGCGCTGGCGGCCAGGCCGCTGCGGAACTGCGCGCCAACGCCCGGCAGCAGCAATGCATTGAGCTCGCGCAGGTAGGCCGCGTGCAGGTCCGCGTTGACCGCGTTGCCCTGGTAGAGGCCCAGCCGCATCGAAACCGGCGCGCCGCCGGCGGGCGTGGCCGTCTGCTGCACCGCCGACAGCGCTTCGAGCCGGTCGAGCACCTTGGCGAAGTATTCCTTGGGCGTGTTGCTGGTTTCGAGGTCGACGCCGGCGGGGTAACCCTTCAGCGCGTCCTGCACCTGGCCGAGGTACGCGCGGTTGCGCGCGTAGCTGGTGGCGAAGCCGAAGCACAGCAGCACGGTGAGCAGCGCCATGCCGACGTACGCGGCCAGCTGCACGACGACCTTGCGCCGTTCGATCGCCGGGTTGGTGCCGGCGAGGCCTGACTCGCGGAACAGCACTTCCTTGAGCAGGCGCTCGACGAAGAAGGTGCGCCGCTGCGCGCCCTGCGGGTTCACCCGCGCGGCGTCCAGGCCGAAGGTGCGCGCCACCGCGCCCATCATGCGGTCGATCGGCGTGCCTTCCTGCGTGCCGGAGGTGAGGTAGACGCCACGCAGCAGCGGCGGCGTGCCGTACGCGTGGGCGGCGAACACACCTTCGACGAACTGCCGCGCGGTCTCGCCCAGCGAGGCCAGTTGCTGGGGGAAGGACAGCACCGCCGCGCGGCGGCCGCGGTCGCGCTCGGCGTGCAGGCGGTCGAGCGTGCGCGTGTTGAGCCGGTCCAGCAGCAGCCGGTACTCGTCGGCGAAGGCCTTGGCGGCACTGCCGTCCATGGTCTTGTTGAGCGGGAAGGACGTGCCCCAGACCTGGCTGCGCAGCTCCGGGTTCATGTCATCGAAGAACTCGCCGAAGCCGGCCACCAGGTCGCACTTGGTCAGCACCAGGTAGACCGGCACGCCGATCTTCAGGTGCTCGGAGAGTTCGTCCAGGCGCCGGCGGATGGCGCGTGCGTGGTCCTGCCGTGCGGCGTCGTCCAGCACCATCAGGTCGGACAGGCTCATCGCCACGATCACGCCGTTGATCGGCCGGCGCTTGCGGTAGCGGCGCAGCAGCTTGAGGAATTCGCCCCAGGCGGTGGAGTCGGCCGCACGGTCCGAATCCTGCGTGGTGTAGCGGCCGGCGGTGTCGAGGAACACGGCCTCATCGGTGAACCACCAGTCGCAGTTGCGGGTGCCGCCGACGCCGCGCAGCGCTTCCTTGCCGAAGCGCTCGGACAGCGGGAAGTTGAGACCCGAGTTCTGCAGCAGTGTGCTCTTGCCCGAGCCCGGCGGACCGATCACCACGTACCAGGGCAGCGCATAGAGGTTGCCGCGGCGGCGCTTGCGCAGCATCTCGACCGCTTCGGCGAAGCGGCCCTGCAGTTGCGCGCGCTCGCCCGCGCTGCGGTTGTCCCCGCTCTCGGCCGGTGCAGCGGCCGCACCCTGCCCGGCCAGTTCGCCGGACATCTTGTTGGCCTTGCCGCGCGCGCGCAGCGCCTGCACCTGCAACCAGGCGCCCCAGGCCAGCACGATCACCATGATCAGCAGCAACCGCGCGACCGGGCTGGCCAGCGGCTGCGAATCCCCGATTCCGAGGTACGGACCGCCCAGCCACACCAGCACCGACAGCAGCGCGATGCCGACCAGCGTGACGAACCAGGAGGATTTGAACAGGCTCAGCAACTTCGCCACGGCGTCAGGCCTCCGGGATGAACTTGATTTCGACGCGGCGGTTGCGCGTGCGGTTTTCCGGCAGGTCCGGCGGCAGTGCGATCGGCTGCGAGGCGCCGGCGCCGGTCGACTCGATGCGACCCGGGTTGTCCAGGCCCTGCGTGAGGATCTGCCGGACCGACTCGGCGCGTGCCGCGGACAGCGCGAAGTTGTCCTTGAACTTGAGCGAATGGATCGGCTGGTCGTCGGTGTGGCCGATCACGATCACGCGGCCGGATACCTGGTTGAGCGCGGCGGTGATCTTGTGCAGCAGCGGCAGCTGGCGATCGTTCACGTCGACGCCGCCGGAGGCGAACATCGCGTTGCCGGACAGGCGCAGCAGCGCCTGGCCGTCGGGCTGCTCGTCGATGCTGAGCAGCCCGGCCGATTCTTCCGGCGCGAGCAGTTGCTTGAGGCTCTTGCGCGCCGGCGGCGGACGGTGCGAGGTGTCCGGCGGCGTGGCGCCCTCCAGCCCGATCTTCGCCAGTTGCGCGTTGACCGGCGCGGAGGCGTCGTTGAGCCGCGTGTAGAAGAACAGGAACGCGGCCAGCAGCACGCAGGCGGCAGCGGTGGCGATCACCCACAGCGGCACGTAGCGCACCAGCGGGTTGCGCCGGTCCTCCACGCCGCGCCAGTGCGGCGCCAGCTCCTGCGCGGCCGGCGCACGCTGTTCCTTGATGCGCCGGTACAGGTCTTCCTGGATGTCGGCCAGCTTGGCGCGCCCGCCCGCCTCGATCTGGTAGCGGCCGCCGAAACCCAGCGCCAGGCAGATGTACATCAACTCGATCAGGTCGATGTGCTTGGAGAAATCCGCGCACAGCCGCTCGAGGATCTGGAAGAACTTGGCGCCGCCGTAGGATTCGCTGTGGAAGGCCACCAGCAGCGTCTTCTGCGCCCAGCCGCTGTGCTCGCCCCAGGGCGCGTTGAGCACCGACTCGTCGAGCATCGCGCACAGCACGTAGCGCGCCGCCAGCACGGTCTGCTGCGGCAGGTTGGCCGCCTGCGCGCGGCTTTCGAACCGGCGCACCTGCGTGGTGGCCTGGTCGCGCAGGCGCGTGGGGTCCTGCGCGGTGGCGCTGTGGCGCACCTGCACCGCCAGCAGCAGCAAGGGGCTGGCCGCCTGCACCAGCGGGTTCATGCCGCCGCCGAGGAAGCCGCTGATGTCCTCGTCGGTAGCGGGCGTCGCGTGCGCGGCGGCCGCAGGAGGCGCGTACGCCGCCGGTGGGGGCGCGGCCGCGGCAGGGGCCGGCGTGGGTGCACCGCGCGGGCGCACCACGGTGGCGTCGCGCATGTCGTCGTCGAAGGGGCCGTTGGTCGGGCTCATGGCATCAGCTCCGGATCGCCCACAGTTGCAGGTCGAGGCCGGCGAACTCGCTGCCGAAATGGAAGGCGATGCCGCCGGAGGTCTTCAGCTCGCGCCACATCGGCGAGTGCTTGTCGAACTCGAAGTAGAGGTAGCCCGCGTTGTAGGGAATCTGCCGCGGCGCCACCGGCATCGGCTGCACCACGATGCCGGGGAGCTGCAGGTTGACCAGGTCGCGGATCTTCTCCGTCGGGCCGATCTTGGCGTGCGCAGGCAGTTGCCGGCGCAGTTCCTCGGACTTCATGTCGGCCTTGGCCGAGAGCACGAAGGCAGCGGTATCGAGCAGGCTCATGTCCGGCACCATGGCCACCCACACGCCGTACTTGCGCTGCTGCAGCGGGATCGGCGTGGCGGTCTGTTCCATCACCGCGCTCAAAGCGTTGCGCAGCGACACGATCACCGGCTCGAAGCTCTCGCGCAGCAGCTCGTGGCGGTACGGCGGGAACATCGGCGGGCGCTTGCCCGGGGCGGTGAAGGTGGCCAGCTCGCCGGCCATCGCCACCAGCGTGCGGTAGAAGGCCTCGGGGTGTTCCAGCGGCGCTTCCGCAAGATGCGCCACCAGCGGCTGGCAGCGGTTGACCACCTGCAGCAGCAGGAAGTCGGCGATCTCCGCCGCGCCGCCGCGGTCGGTAAGCGCCACGCGGCTGGCCAGCGCCTCGCCGCGCTGGTGCAGCAGGCCGAGCAGCTCGGTGAGGAAGGTCACCAGCCGCGGCACCGCCTGGCAACTCAGCGCGGTCGGCATGAATGTCTCGTCCAGCATCACGCGGCGATCGGCGCGGCATTCGACGATGCGCGCCACCGGGATCTGCGCCAGCCCTTCCATCGGCTGCGACTGCGGCAGCAGGCGGGTGCTCATGCCGCCGACTTCCAGCGGCGTCATGCCCTCGACGCTGCCGGAGCTGTCGCGCACCTCGGTCTCGCGCACGCGGTAGCGGAACAGCCGCTCGGCCGGCGCCTCCGGGCGGCCGCTCTCCGGCTGCGTGGGCGAACGCAGCGGCAGGGTCAGGTAGACGGTCTGGTCGCGCCAGTTGGCATCGACTTCCAGCGCCGGCGGCAGCGGGTCGTCGCCGGGCATGGCGAACGGCGTGCCGTCCGGGAAGATGCCGCGCGCGCGGCGGATGCCGAGCTTGCCGATCGCCAGCAGGTCCGGCTCCAGCTCCAGCTCCTGGAAACCCCACGCATACGGGCGCAGGGCGCCGGCACGCAGCTCGACGAAGCGCTCGAAGTAGCGCTCCTGCTGCTGCAGGTGCTGCGGCCGCAGGAACAGGCCCTCGCTCCAGACCACCTTGTTGTTTTGCGTCATGACCGACCTGTCTGCTGTGGCCCGCGGGCGGGCTTGTACGAGCCTGTGTGGATGCGCCGCCGCCGGCCGGTTCGGGGCCGGGAGGCGCGCGCCTCCCCTCTATTGCGTTTTCGCGGCGTGAAAAGCGCCATGTGTGTTCACCGCTGCCGCACCCGCGCCGACTTCAGCCGCGCCAGTTGCTCCTCGTAGGCGCGCGCGAACTCGTCGCCGAACAGGCGGCGGAAGCATTCGTCCGGATCCTTGGCCAGCCCCTCGAAGTTCTCGCGGTAGCGTTCCCAGTAGCGGCCCTTGCCGCCGAAGGAGGAACGCTTGCTGCCGTCGACCTCCTGCTCCAGGCGGTCGGGATTGAAGTGCGCGAGCACGGCCTCGAAGCCGGCGCGCACGCCGGCGAGCATCGCCATCTGGTGGCAGCGGATGTCGTCGAAGGCGTCCTGGAAGGCGTCAGTGCCGGAAAGGAAGGCGCCGTTGGGTGGCGAGAGCAGCTTCTGCAACGCCTCGTCGGCGGTCGGCGCGAACTTCAGCGGATTGTTTTCCGAGCGCTGGATCAGCGTGACCGGCAGGCGGAAGGTGTTCTTGATCTCGGCGCGTGCGCGCAGCACGTCCATTACGCCGTCGACGACGATGCGGAAGATGGTGTCCAGCTCGGGTGGCAGGCCGGGCGCGGGAGCGACGGGTGCCGGCGCGGCAAACGGCGTGGCGGCTGCCATGACTGGCGGCGCCGCAGCCGGTGCGACTGGCGCCGCCACCGGCGGCATCGCCGGGGCGGGCGCGGGTGCAGGTGGCGGTGCCGGCGGCGCCTTGGGCGCGAAGTCGCCCATGGTCAGGTCCCAGTTGTCCGGCAGCGCCTCGCGCTGGCCGGCGACGCCGGGCGGATGGAAATGGTCGGCCATGCCGCTGGAGTGGTTCCAGCTATCGACCGGCGCGGGCGCGGGAGCCGCGGGCGCGCCGAAGGGTTCGTCGAGGAAGGCGAGCGGATCGAGCGTCGCGGTCGGCGCTCCGCCGCCCGGGATCAGCGGCTCGTCCGGCACGCCGCGCGCGGGCAGCGGCGCGGCGCCGAACGGATCGCTGCCGAGCATCTCGTCGAGGAAATCGCCGCCCGGCAGCGGCGCCGCCACGGCCATCGCCGGCGCAGGCGCCATCGCCGGCTGCACCAGGGTGGCGCTGTCGGCCTGCAGCCGCACGGCCACCTCGAAGGTGTCGATCTGCAGACGGTCGCCGTCCTTCAGCGAGGCGGGGTCACCCTTCACCAGCGGGCGGCCGTTGAGCAGCATGCCGTTGGTGCTGCGGTCCTCGATGAAGTACATGCCGTTGAGGCAGCGCACCATCGCGTGCACGCGCGACACGCCGGCGGCGGAGAGCACCCAGTCGCAGTCGTCGGCGCGGCCGATGCTGCCGTCGCGCCCTTCGAAGGCCTTCTGGCTGCGCGCGCCGAACTGGGCGGCATGCGGGCCGAGCACGGCGAGCACGAGGGTCTGTGGGTTCGGCACGCTCATCGTCTCCGTCAGTGGACCTGGCCGCCGGCGCCAAGCAGGCTGATGGCGCGGGCCATGAACTCGCTGCGGCGCTGCTCGAAGCGCACGGGCTCCATGCCAGCCATCAGGTTGATCGCCGCGACCACAGCGCAGGCGGTGAGGTGTTCGGCCGGCGGCACTGGGGTTTCCTGGCTGGCCGGCGCGAGGCTGCCGCCGGACCAGCCCGCCGCGGCGGCGAGCCACGTGCCGATCGTGCGGTAGCCGCCGGCGTTGGCGAACTCGAAGGCCGCGCGCCGCTGGGGTTCCTCCGGTTCGCGCACCCACTGCTCGGCAAGCGCGGCGCCGGCCTTGTCCTCCAGCGCCAGCGGCATGTCGCGCGCGCACTGGCAGGCCCAGGCCACGGCATAGCGCTTGGGCAGCAGGCGCGCGAGCAGCTTGAGCGCGTCCTGCGTTTCCCCCTCGGCGAGCAATGCCTGCACCGCCTGCAACGGGTTCATGCGCGGCTCCAGCCGGGCCCGCGCGGGCTCGGCCAGTTCCATCTGTTCGGCTGCCTGTACGACTGGCGACATGGGCGTCTCCTTATCCGATCATCACGACGCCGCCGGACACCTGGTTCATGCCGTCGCCCTTGAGCGTGAGCATGGGTGCCTTGACGGTGGCCATGGCGCTGCCGGCGACTTCGACCATCGCGTCCGAATGCACCTTCAGGCTGGCACCCGCGCCGACGTCCATGGTGGCGCCGGCCTTGATGCCGACCTCGACCTGGCCCTCGACCTTGACGCCCATGCTGCCGGTGATCTTGATGTTGACGCCCTTGATCTCGATGTCGCCGGAGCTCTTGAGCACGATGCTCGACGCGCCGGTGACCAGCTCGATCTCGGTGCCGGCCGATAGCTTGAACTTCTGGCCGATGCTGGTGGTGCCGTTGTTGGTGACGTCCAGCTTGTCGTCGTTCTGCACGGTGACCTTGCGGTCGTGCTTGATCGTCTCGGTCTGGTCGTTCTCGACGGTGAGCGTCTGGTCGTGCTTCACCGTCATGATCTCGTCGTGGTCGATGGTGACCACGTGGTCGTTCTCGACTTCCTCGTGCATGTCCTTCTGGGCGTGGATGAAGAAGTCTTCCTCGCCCTTCTTGTCCTCGAAGCGCAGCTCGTTGAAGTCGGCGCTCTCGCCGAGCAGGCTGCGGCTCTTGATGCCGCTCTGCGTCTTGGTCGCCTGCAGGCCGTAGGGCGGCGTGTTGTCGGCGTTGTAGACGCTGCCGATGATCAGCGGGCGGTCCGGGTCGCCCTCGAGGAAGCTGACCACCACCTCCTGCCCCACGCGCGGCAGGCTCACCGCGCCCCAGCCTTTGCCTGCCCACGCCGAGGCGACGCGCACCGGGCACGAACTCTGGGCGTTGGGCTTGTCCGGCTTGTTCCAGTGGAAGGTGACCTGCACGCGGCCGTGGTCGTCGATCGCGATGTCCTCGTCGGTCTCGCTGCCGGTGACCACCGCGGTCTGCAGGCCCACGACCGACGGCTTGGCGGCGCTCGGCAGGCTGCGGAACGGCCGGCTGCTCTCGATCGCCTGGAAGTGGCAGGCGAAGCCCGGCCCCTGCATGCCGCCGCCGGAGGCGTAGCCGCCGCCGTGCAACTCCATCGTGGCGCCGATCACCAGGTATTCCTGGTTCAACTCGTCGCGCGGGAAGCCGGTCAGGTTGAACAGCCCGCCGATCTCGATGCCGCACGAACTGGTGGTGCCGCTGTAGTGCGAGCGCGACGCGCTGAGCGCCTCGGCGCGGACCTGCGCATAGTGCTGGCCCAGCTGCGCGTCGAAGTGCTCGCCGGGGAAGTCGAACATGTCCGGCCCCTGCCCGCCGTGTCCGTCGCCGCTGCCCTTGGCCAGCAGCGAGGTCTTCGGCTTGAGCGGGTCGTAGTCGATCAGCTGGACCTTGGTGGCGTCGCGGCCGCGCGCGGGGACCCATGCGGAGATGGCCGCCTCCGGCCGCAGCACGCTGTCGCGGGTCGTCGAGTACGGCACCTTGTCGAAGTGGCTGGCCTTGGCGTGCGCGCCCACGCCATCGGCGAGCACCATCGTGTGCGTGCTGGCGTCGTGGGTGAAGTAGTAGTAGATGCCCTCCTGCTCCATCAGCCGGCTGATGAAGTTCAGGCAGCTCTCGCGGTACTGCACGCAGTAGTCGCGCTTGGCGTAGCTGCTGCTGAGGCTCAGCTTGACGTCGGTGTAGCCGGCGTCGGCCAGCACCGCCTTGACGATGTCGGGCACGCTCTGGTTGGTGTAGATGCGGCAGTCGACCTTGTCGATCAGCAACCACGGCTTGGGCACCAGGCGCACGCTGTAGTGCGCGTAGTGCAGGCCGTCGATGGGCTCCGCGCCGGTTTGTGCTGCCTCGCACACGATGCCGTGGAAGTAACGCTCGAAGCCGTCCGGGGTGGCCAGCTTCACCGTCATCGAGGTGCCGAGCAGGCCGCCCAGATCGATCTTCTCGTCGCGGCTGGCGAACTCGACGTGGTAGGAGAACATGCGCCCGAGCTGCTCGTCGGTCGCCATGCTGGTGAACAGCAGCCCGTCGCATTGCGCCGAGGTCAGGGTGATCAGCTGGCTCATCGGGCGGGGCTCCGGAGTGCGGGGATCGTGCCGGCCTTGGGCCGCACGCATGATGTCGTGGCTTGTCGCCGGAGGCGGGCTTGCCGGGCGGCAATGCGGGGATGGCAGCGGCGGGCAACGGGTGTGGCATCCCGAGCCGCCGGCGTGTGCCGTTGCGCGCGATCGCTCATGCCGCATCTCCATCGTCGGCCGGCATGCCCCGGCCCGGTCGCTGCGCCAGTACCACCCAGCCGGCCACCGCCTGGCCGGCCTCGCGGCGCAGCGTGTCGGCGGCGATGCGCACGTCGTCGAAGCCGGCCGCGGCCAGCACGCGTTCGACGTAGCGGCGGGTGTGCCGATAGCGGCCGCTGGGCGTCAGTTCGGCGCGGTCGGCATCCTCGTCCAGCGCTTCCAGCGTGAAGCCGAGCCAGCCGCCCGGGCACAACGCGTTGCGGGTGGCGGCCAGCGCCTCCTGCAGTTCGCCGAAATAGACCAGCGTGTCGGCCGAGACCACCAGGTCCCAGGCCTCGTGGCGGGCCTGCAGGTAGCCGGTCAGTTCGGCCACCTCGAGCACGTCGTAGCCGCCGCGGGCACGCGCCTTCTCCACCATGCCGCCGGAGAGGTCCACGCCCACCAGTTGGCGGGCGTAGGGACGCAGCAGCGGCGCGCACAGGCCCGTGCCGCAGCCGGCATCGAGCACGTCGAGTGCCGCCGCCGGGGCAGCGAGTATCCCACCCAGCGCGTCGACCAGCACCTGCGGTGCGCGGTAGTCCAGGTTTTTAAGGAGTTGTTCGTCGAAGCTGTCGGCGAAGCCGTCGAACAGTTCGCGCACGTAGTCGTCGGCGGCACGCGGCGGCGCCTCGGCACCACCGCAGGCGGCCAGCATGTGGCGCGGCACGGGATTGTCGGGTTCGCGCTCGAGCCAGTCGCGGTAGACCCCGCGCGCCTCGTCGCGCCGCTTGAGGGCGTACAGCGTCACGCCGAGTGCCTCCAGCGCGCGCAGGTTGCGCGGGTCCAGCTCGAACGCGCGGCCGAAACATCCGGCTGCCTGCTCCAGATGTTCCATGTGCTGCGCGTGGCTGCGCAGGAACAGGCCCATCAGGTAATGGCCCCGCGCGTCGTCCGGCGCCTTTTGCAGCAGGCTGCCGTAGGCCTCGAAGGCCTCGTCCAGGCGCGACTGCAGCTCCAGCACCACGGCCAGGTTGCCCAGGGCGTTGTGGTGGCCGGGGCCGCATTCGAGCGCGCGCCGGTAGCAGGCTTCCGCCTCCGCCGGCCGGTCGCACTCCTTGTGGATGTTGCCCAGGTTGTTGTGCGCGTCCGGGTGGCGCGGGGTGATCCTCAGCGCGGTGCGGATCAGATCCACCGCCTCGTCGCTGCGGCCCCGCTGGTGGCACAGCACGCCGAGGTAATGCAGCGCGTCGGGCTGGGCGGCATGCAGGTCCAGCACTTCGCGGTACAGCCGCTCGGCGGTGTCCAGGTCGTCCGCCTGGTGCGCGCGCATCGCCTGCTGCAGCACGGCGCGGTGGTCCCGCACGGTGCGGCGCAGCATCAGGTTGTCCGGCCTGGGTCTGCTCATCGCCATCAGCCGATCAGCACCTTGAAGCAGCCCAGCACGATGGTGCCGCCGTGCGCGCAACTGTCGCCCATGCGCGCGGCCGGCTGGCCGCCGATCAGCACCTTGGGCGAACCCATCACGATGCTGTCGGGCGGGCCCACGCAGGTCGCCATGTCGCCCATGCGGGCGGCCGGCAGGCCGCCGATCAGCACCGTGGGCGCACCCGGCGCGGTGACCGGCCCGCCGACATGGGGCACCACGCCAGTGACCATCGGGCAGACATGCATGTCGGTGAGGCGGGCGGCGGGTTGCATGCGGGTTCCTCGGCTGGAGCGGGATGACCGGCCCGACGGTGCGGCGACGACGCGACGCGCCGGCCTGCCAATGGCTCCATTGGCAGGCCGGATCCACCCGGAGACGGCATCCAGCCTCGATTTCCGTCCGCCCTGCACGGCTGGCGGAGTCCCCCTGGTGGCGGCACGCCGGCCGGGCCGGCCAGCGTTGCCTATAGGTGAATCCGTAAAACGACGGCCGATCTGGTCACGCGCCCTTCACGCCCGGCTCGCGGGCGTGCCGGATGCCTCAGGCCAGCCCGACCCGCTTGAGCGCCGTACTCTTGATGCCCGCGAAGAAGCCCTTCTTCACATGCGTGCCCTTGTCGCTGCTCAGGCCTTCCAGTTGCAGGCGCGAGCTCTGGATATTCTTGCTGGCGATCTTCAGCATCGGGTCCATCTGCTTCTTTTTCATAGCCTCGACCCGGTCCATCCATCCGGGCAGGCCGATGTCGGCCACGAACATGTTGGCCACCGAGGAGGTGTCCGAACAGGTCAGCAGATAGCAACCCAGCACCGGGCATTCGTTGAACACGGTCAGGTCGAGCGTGTTGGGGGTCGCCAGGCGCTTGTTGCCCGCGCGCAGGTCCTTGATGTCCAGGCCCAGCGAGAACAGTTGCAGGCCCAGGCTGGCCAGCGCATTGGCCGCGCCGATGGCGGCCGTGGTGGCGGTGCCGAAATCGGCGAACAGGCCGGCGATCTTGGTGCCGGTGGCCACGCTCTGCTGCCCTAGCTGGATCGAATGCCGGGCCAGGTCCCGCTTGATGATGGCCTGGATCGCCTCGGCCGCGGCTGACGGGTCGCCCAAGCGGAAGCCCTGCTTATAGTCCGAACTCTTGTAGAGGTTGTAGCCGTCCTCGGCCACCGCCTTGCCGGCCTTGACCAGCTTTACGCTGCTGGTTACTACGCCGAGCACCGGGGTGATCTCCGCCACCAGGTTGGCCAGCACCTCGCCGGACAGCGCCTCGATGATGTCATCGATGCCGTCGACGTCGGCGCACTGGACCATGAAATCGGCGACCGCGTCCTTCATGCCCGGCAGGCTGACCACCTTGCTGGCGGTCTTGCCACCCTTGACAAGCTTTTCGGTGCTGGTCTTGATCTTCTTGCCGGTGGACAGCAACTGCTTGCCGGTGGAGAGCTGGTCGGCCCTGCCGAACTTGAGCCGCGTGCCCGAGAACATGTTGACCAGCAACTTCCGTCGCGCCTTGGCCAGTTCGCCCATCGCGATGAACTCTTCGCGACTCAGTGTTGCTGTAGGCATATGCTTTTCCCCGTGATTTGATGCCGCCCGCGCCGGCGTTTTCGTGTCCATTGCAGGTCCGTTCGTGCGTACCTGCATTACTCCTCGCCTTGATCCGGCACGAGGTTCTTTACGGCGGAGCGAAGCTGCTGCAGATGGCGTTGGCGACACCCCGCCCTACTGCTCGAAGACGCCGCGGAGCGCAGAAACCTTTCCCGTCGAAACCACCGGATTGGTCGGCAACGACGGGTTCTCCACGATTGCCGTCGCCTGGAATATGGCGCGCCTGAGCGCCACCTCTCCCGTGACTTGGCCAGGCTGGCGAACGCCTCCTTGCGCTACCGTGTTCTTCGGCTGCGGGACCAGGGCGTCGATGATTTGCTTGTGTGCATTGCGCAGATTGCTCGCGGTATTCACCGCTCCCGACTGGATGGCCTGCTTTGCGGCGACGATGCCGTAGTAAGCATCTTCACAGAAGTATTCGATGTTGTCGGCGTTGTACCAGGCTCGCCGCCTCCGCTCTCTCGCCAGCTTCTGGCACGATGCATCGCCGTAACAGGTGCCGCCACCCTTGCCATCGTGATCTTCGGTACCGCAGTAGTTGTGCGAAAGCTCGTGCACGATGCAGCCACCGATCGAATCGCGTCCCTTCTGGGCGGTCTTGAACACGCCACCGGATTCACGCCTGAAGAAAAGCTTGCAAAGGCCGATGTTTCCATCAGTCGCGCCGGCACTGGTCTCGGCGTAACCGGCGACGTCCCGCGCAACCAGGTTACCAGTGGCACCGGGATAGTCGTCCGGCTTTCCTATCAGCGTATCGTCGCCGCGATAGAAGACGTTTATATCCTTCGAGAGCAGAGCCTGCAGTTGCCCGATAATGCGATAGGCGCCTTGCCACCAGTCGTTCTGACCGGGGCCCGACTGCCTTCTGCCAAACCACTTCTTCATCAGAAGGCCCGCGGCCTCCTCTCCCTGGCATGCGGCCGCCGCCTTGACGAAACCCGCGGCCAGCATTGCCCGCGCTTCTGCAAATGCGTAGTCGATTTCGCGCCGCATTTGGCGACCTACGGAGGTCGCCCCCACCGCGTTGACGTCCGCAACGCCCAGTGGCCAATGAGTGCCTGCAAAAACCAGGGCGCCGTTGGCGGCCGCCGTTGAATGGACTTTGAAGTTCGCCATGACGTTCGCGAACTTGGCGTTGTCTTGAATAACGGAAGTACCCATGGCTCTTCATCCCGTCCGACACATGCAGGTCACGTGGTCCAACCCAGAAACCAGCTCCCCGGTTTCCGCTCCGCCACGCCAGGATCAGGCGTGCAGCGGAAAGGCATCCGGCCACAGCCGGCGCAACTGGTTGCTGTAGCGGCCCGCGCCGATGCCGATCAGGTACCGGGTCGGCGACTCCTCCACCAGCAGCCCTTTCAGCTCCAGCGAACGGCGTAGCGGTGCATTGCCCTGGATCAGGTTGAAGAACGCCGAAAAGCGCGACTGCGCCGTGAGCGCCATCTCGCCCGAGCCCTGGCTCTCGAACACCATGTCGTAGACGTCCGGAAACGCCTTGGCGAAGCAGGCGCGGTGATGCTCGTTGATCCAGTAGCTCTCCTTGCCGCCGCGGGTGTAGGTGTCCATCTTGGAGTGCTTGGCGAACTCGCGGCGCCGGAGGCTGGTGGTACCGCCCATGACGCGGCCCATCACGCTCTTGGTTTCGTACGACTTGTGCTCGGACAGCGCCAGCACCATGCGCGCATAGGCCACGCACATGTCCTGCGCGGTGCTGAGGTGGCCGTAGGGCGTGACGTTGATCGGCGTGCCCCAGTCGCGCAGCAGGCCGCAGGCCAGATTGCGGGTGACGTAGGCCGCATCCGGCGGCGTTTTCACCATGACCTGCGCGTTGTGCACTCCGGGCATGGGCAGGAAGATGGCTTCGGTGGCCGGGGCACGGACACGGCTCCAGTCCTGCGGGTTGAACGTGCTGCGCATCTCGTGCATGGCAAGGATGCCGACATAGCGTGCGACGTTGGCATGCAGGACCTGGGTGTCGGCCATCTTCTCGCCGGCGTCGGCGCCGGCCACCGGGTCGACCGCGAAGATGTTGCAGGTGATCTCGTTGCCGAACACCTCGTTCATCATGTTGGCGATGCGCATGCAGGTCACTGCACCGCGGCTCCAGCCGACCATGTTGACGCGGTCGATCGGCTGGCCATGCTCGAACTTCAGGTCCTGGATGAGATTCACCGTGCGGATGACGTTCTCGTCCCATCCCTGGCCGCTGATCACACCGCGCAGCTTGGCCGCGACCTTGGGGCCGCCGGTATTGCCGATGGCGTGGTCGGCAAACGACGGCCCCTTGATGGCCTTGCCCACCGACAGGTTCTGCTTGCGGTTGCCGGTGATCGGGTTGATCTGCTGCGGCTGCGCGATGCCGTTGCCGCTATGGCCGGGCCCTTCATTGATCATGTAGTCGCCGCGGGTCACGCCGCCGCCACCGAGCACCGCCTCGACGCCGTCGTTGTGGTTGTGGAACCAGGCGACCAGCTCGTCGGACGAGCTGCCCTTGGTGCGGTTGAAGCCAGTACCGTGGCAGTAGACCGTGAATGTGGACATCAAACTTCTCCAGGAAAAGGCTGGCCCGCAGGCTCCCGCGTGCCGCCAGGGCGCAACGCTGCGCCAGGCGGCTCCGCCGGTTACGGGCCATCCGCGTCAGTTGGACTGCTCGGCAAACGCATACGAGAAATTGGCGTCCTTCACGCCCACCTGCACGCCCGTCACCGGCGTGCCCGCGATCATGCGGTTCAGGAACTCTCGGCTGACGTCCGGCAGCATCGTGTTGGTCAGGATCGCGTCGATCATGCGGCCGCCCGACTCGCTCTCGGTGCAGCGGCTGACCACCAGCTTGACGACCTCGTCGTCGTACTCGAACGGAATCTTGTAGCGCGCCTCGATGCGCTTCTTGATGCGGCCGAGTTGCAGCTTGACGATCTCGCCGAGCATCTTCTCGCTTAGCGGGTAGTACGGGATCGTCACCAGGCGGCCGAGCAACGCCGGCGGGAACACCTTCAGCAGCGGCTCGCGCAGGGCCTTGGCGATGCCTTCGGGTTCGGGCATCAGGTCCGGGTCCTGGCAGAGTCCTGCGATCAGGTCGGTGCCGGCGTTGGTGGTGAGCAGGATCAGGGTGTTCTTGAAGTCGATGGAGCGGCCTTCGCCGTCTTCCATCACGCCCTTGTCGAACACCTGGAAGAAGATCTCGTGTACGTCCGGGTGGGCCTTCTCCACCTCGTCCAGCAGCACCACCGAGTACGGCTTGCGGCGCACCGCTTCGGTCAGCACGCCGCCCTCGCCGTAGCCGACATAGCCCGGAGGCGCGCCCTTGAGCGTGGAGACGGTGTGCGCCTCCTGGAACTCGCTCATGTTGATGGTGATCAGGTTCTGCTCGCCGCCGTAGAGCGCCTCGGCCAGCGCCAGCGCGGTCTCGGTCTTGCCCACGCCGGAGGTGCCGGCCAGCATGAACACGCCGATCGGCTTGTTCGGGTTGTCCAGGCCGGCGCGGCTGGTCTGGATGCGCTTGGCGATCATCTCCATCGCGTGGTCCTGGCCGATCACGCGCTTGCCCATCAGGCTGGCCAGGTTCATCACGGTCTCGAGCTCGCTCTTGACCATGCGGCCGACCGGAATGCCGGTCCAGTCGGACACCACCGAACCGACCGCCACATAGTCGACCGTGGGCAGGATCAGCGGGCTTTCGCCCTGCAGTTCGGAGAGCTGCGCCTGCAGGCCCTTCAGTTCATCCAGGGCGGTGGCGCGTTCGGCGTCGGTCAGGGCGGTGCCTGCGACCGCGACGGCGCCGCCTTCGGCGTTGGCCGCCTCCTCCAGCGCGCTGCCGGTGCCCTCCACCGGCGCCGCATCGCCGCGCAGGCGGGCGCGCAGGGCGAGGATCTTCTCGACCAGGCCCTTCTCGACCTGCCAGTTCACCTCCAGCGTCTCCAGCCGGGCCTTGGCGACGGCGAGCTTTTCGCCGGCCGAAGCCTCGCGCT
Organism: Frateuria sp. YIM B11624; assembly: GCF_049727805.1. Lineage (NCBI taxonomy): Bacteria > Pseudomonadati > Pseudomonadota > Gammaproteobacteria > Lysobacterales > Rhodanobacteraceae > Frateuria > Frateuria sp. YIM B11624. Next base: position 45,685 of record NZ_JBCNYA010000020.1, on the reverse strand, counting down.
CGGCCACGTCCACGCCCACGGTCTTCTCGCGGGCGATGATCGCCAGTTCGGTCTCCAGCGCCTGGATGCGCTTGCGGGTGTCGTCCACTTCCGGCGGCACGGCGTGCTGGCTGATCGCCACGCGGGCGCAGGCGGTATCGAGCAGGCTGACCGCCTTGTCCGGCAACTGGCGCGCGGGAATGTAGCGATGCGAGAGCTTGACCGCGGCCTCCAGCGCCTCGTCCAGGATCTGCACGCGGTGGTGCTTCTCCATCACGCTGGCGACGCCGCGCATCATCAGGATGCCCTTCTCCTCGCTCGGCTCGTCGACCTGCACGGTCTGGAAGCGGCGGGTCAGCGCCGGATCCTTCTCGATGTGCTTCTTGTACTCGGCCCAGGTCGTGGCGCCGACCGTGCGCAGGTTGCCGCGCGCCAGCGCCGGCTTGAGCAGGTTGGCCGCATCGCCCGTACCGGCCGCGCCACCGGCGCCGACCAGGGTGTGGGCCTCGTCGATGAACAGGATGATCGGCTTCGGGCTCGCCTGCACTTCCTCGATCACCTGGCGCAGCCGGTTCTCGAACTCGCCCTTCATGCTGGCGCCGGCCTGCAGCAGGCCCACGTCCAGCGTGCGCAGCTCGACGTCCTTGAGCTGCGGCGGCACGTCGCCCTGGGCGATGCGCAAGGCAAACCCTTCGACCACCGCGGTCTTGCCCACGCCTGCCTCGCCGACCAGCATCGGGTTGTTCTGGCGGCGGCGCATGAGGATGTCGACGACCTGGCGGATCTCCTCGTCGCGGCCGACGATCGGGTCGATCTTGCCGCTGCGCGCCTGCGCGGTGAGATCGACGGTGAACTGCTTGAGCGCCTCCTGCTTGCCCATCTGCGCCGGGCCCATCGCGCCGCTGGCCTCGCCCGGCACGGCGCCGCCCATCTGGAAGCCGTCGCTGGCGCTCTGGCCGTCCTCGGGCGAGCCGGACACCACTTCGGCGAATTTCTCCACCAGCGTCTCAGGCTTGATCTTGTCGAACTCGGCCGAGATGCCGACCAGCGCGTTGCGCAGGTGGCGCGTGCGCAGCACGCCGACCATCAGATAGCCGGTGCGTACCTGCGCCTCGCCGAACATCAGCGTGGCGAACACCCAGCCGCGCTCGACCGCCTCCTCGACGTTGGAGGAAAGGTCGGTGATCGTGGTCGAGCCGCGCGGCAGCTTGTCCAGCGCGTCGGTGACGTCGCGCGCCAGGTTGGACGGGTTGATGTTGAACTGCTTGACGATGCGGTGCAGGTCCGAGTCCTGCAGTTGCAGGATCTGGTGGATCCAGTGCAGCAGCTCGACATAGGGATTGCCGCGCAGCTTGCAGAACACGGTGGCGCTTTCGATGCCCCGGTAGGCGAGCTTGTTGAGTTTCCCGAACAGGGCGCTGCGACTGATTTCGGCCATGACACTTTCCCAAGGTTTGAATGTTCCCGGGCGGGAACGTGGAATCGGATGCGTTGAAGGATTTCGGCGATAGCCAGGGCTACTCGAACAGCTCTTCGTATGGAACCAGGTTGTCGGAGCGCTGCTGTTCCTGCACGTACATTCGCTTCAGTTCCGTCTGTGCTTTGGAATACGCCAGCAGATCCTCCTCGAGCCAGGACAGCTCCGGATCCGCGGCGCGCGAGATGCGGTCCTGCAGCTCCTCGATCCTGGCCTGCACCGCCAGTACGGACATGGTCAACGTGTGGATGCTTATCGTCATGGCATGGATCCCTAGCTGCGCGCGTCTTCGTAAAGCTTGGCCAAAGCGGCTCTGGCGAAGTTGTCCAACGCTCCCTTCAGGACGCCGGTGAACAACGGTTTGCATGGCTCGATCTGGTAGTGGTTGGCGGCAAAGGCCTCGTTGTAGTCCGGGCCGACGATAGCCAGATTGGGATCTACCAGCGTGTCCTTCGGGATATGGAAGTACCGCCACGCCTTCCCCTTGAACACGTTCTTCCTGTCGAAAAGCGACGTGCCACCGCCGGGCTGCACCAGGCCGTCCACGATGCTCACGTCCGGCTTGCGGTACTTCGGCTTGCCATTGGGAAGCACGCCGATCTGCTTGCGCTCGAACGTCGGATAGAGAATTCCCGGGGCCGGCTCGCCGTCGACAACGGGACCGTCCGGGAAATCGCTCGTGTGGATGGCTCTCCACAGGTCTGCCGGGCACTTCGACATAACGCTCGTCCTTCTCCCGATGGCGCCCGGATCCGGTCGATGCTTGCCGGTCCGTCGGCGCCGCGCGGCTGCGATCCATTCCCTCAGCCCACCGGCAACACGACATCATCGCTGTCGCCCTGGCCGGCGCGCCGCCCCAGCCACAGGCTCAGCCCGAGGCGCCCACCCCTGCCCAGTCGCGCAGCCGGCACGTCTTCGCGCTTGAGCACCAGTTGCACGTCCCAGGATTTCTCGTCCCCGATATAACTGCGCACGGTGGCGACCAGTTGCGCCAGCGCGGTGCCGCCGGGAAGAAAATGCTCGAACTGGTTGCGATCGAGCGGCCCCAGGCGCAGGCGGAAGCGCTGCTGGGCGCCCCACACGTACTCGCCGATGACCGCCGTGCGGCCCAGCGCCGCGACTTCGGTCGAGCGACCGAGCCGAAGGTGCGCCTCGCGCGGCAGGCGCATCCATTCGGCGACGAATTCGATCACCCGCACGGGCACGGCGAAGAAATGCTGCAGCAGGCTGCGCAGGCCTTCGGCGTTGCGCGTCTGCGCGACCATACGGCCGGCGAAGTAGCGCTTGTAGTCGTCCGGCAGCGCGTCCCTGCCTTCCAGGCCGGGCGTGGCCATGCCGACCAGGGCGCCGGTGTAAAGGCGGAAGCGGTCTTCCGCGCGGCGGTCGGCCTGCACCGTGGGCTGGGCATTGGCCCAGGCGCGGTAGAACAGGCTCGCCATGCGGTGATGGAAGATGTCGGCGAACGCGATCAGGGTCGGATCGCGCGCGTTGCGTTCGCGGTCGAGCGCGTACTCGGTCAGGTGCAGCGGCAGCGGCGCATTGGGGCCGAACAGTCCGAAGAACCAGGCGCGCATGCGCGCCGGCTGGCCTGCCGTGGCCGGCTCGAAGCGGTCGATCGCGCTCGCGGCGAAGGCCAGCGAGGGCGTCTGGCACAGGCGCACGAAGTCTTCCGACGGTTTGGTCGACTCGCCCAGCCGCGGGCGAGTCGGATGCGCGCACTCGAGCTGCCGGATCGCCTCGAAGAAATCGAAGTCCCCCGGCCGCTCCTGCAGCGCGCGTTCCAGCGCTACAGCGTCTGGCGCGTACCCAGCCGTGCCGGCCATCGGGCCACCTCGTTGCGTTCCAGGGTGCGCAATACGGTTTCGGTGAACGAATTAACCGACACGTAGCGCGCGAAGAAATGCTGCATCACCGAACCGAGCAGGAAGGCGCCCGTACCTTCGAAGGCGCCGTCGTCGCAGGTCAGGGTGATTTCCAGCCCGCGGCCGAAGCTGATCGGACCGGGCACCGGAATGCGCCGCACGATCGGCTGCGAGGACACCGTCTTGATGCCCTCGATCTGCCGGCGCGCACCGGAATCGAACTCGTCGCAGTAGAGCGTGAGCATCTCGCGCAGTGCCGCGGCACCGTCGGCGTTGCCCTCGCCCAGCAACGAGACATAGTTCAGTTGCAGGTGGCTGACCAGCCGCCAGGCGGTTTCGCCGCCGGCGACCGGCGCCCGCGGCTTGGTCGGACCGGCCACGCAGCGCACCGACTCCACCGGCGCACCCACGTCCAGGGTGAAGTCGGTATTCGCCTTGCCCACCGGCATCTGCAGCGGCAGGTCGCGGTTGGTGCACATCAACTGCATGCCGACCTGGCGCAGCCGGCTCGAGTACGGCGCCTCGTTGGCGTCGACCAGCGCGATGAACAACTCGCTGCCGACGTAGCTCGAGCGGGCGCCCTGCAGTTTCTGCCGCGCGGACAACTGGCGCGGCTCCCGGCGCACCGTGTAGAACGCGCCGTGGCCGCCCTGCCAGGTGCGCTCGTCGCAACCGTAGAACGGCTGGAACTGCTGCTCGGGCTCCTGGCTGTCGCCGAAGCCCTCGACCTGGCCGATCGAATGGATCTCGAAATCCATCGGCCGCGTGCGGTCGGCCAACACGTGGTATTCCGTCCTGCCCTGCTGCAGATGGATGCGGTCGGCGCGGCGCGGGAAGAGGTTGATGGCCGGCGTGCAGAACAGACGGAAATTGCCCGCGTCCACCGCGTTGTGCAGCCGGCTGATGCTGCGGTCGAACAGCACCACGATCTCGAATTCGCTGCCCTGCGCGCGCGCGAGCGCCTGGCGCAGGCCGGTGAACACGGTGAACAGGAAGCGCTCCGGACAGGCGAAGTACTCCTGCAGCAACCGGTAGCCGCTGAAGGAGCGGCCGCTGTAGGGGATCATCGACTCGTCGTCGGCGAAGCCCTTGGGCTGGATGCTGGAAGCCTCCAGCCAGGTGCTGGCGATGCCGCCGGCACCCTTGGTGCGCACCGTCACGCCGACGGCGTTGCCCAGCAATTGTTCGTAGAGCCGCTTGGGCAGTTCGTCAGCGCCGGCGAGGAACACCGGCAGTTCGTCCATCGCCAGCTCGCTGGCCTGCGCGCCGGCGGTGACGGCGAACTTCAGGCGCAGGCCCGCGCGCACCGTGCGGTCGGCGGGAATCGCCACACCTGCTGCGGCGATCGCCGCCGGAGTGTCGAAGTACTTCGCCTCGGCCAGCTTGAGCGGCCACAGGGTCACGTCGTGCGCCGTGCGGTATTCGCAGGCGGTGCGCTCGTCGCGGCCGGTCAGGCTGCGCAGCGCGGTATGGCGGGGCACCGTGTGGCCGGTGACCAGCGCGGCCTCCTTCAGGTCCGCCGCCATCTCCACCACCGCCATCGAGGGCACCGGGGCGAGGTAGTGCGGGTAGACCATTTCCATCAGGTGCTGGGTGAACACCGGTTGCTGCGCATCCAGCTTCAGCTGCACGCGCGCGGCGAGAAAGGCGAAGCCTTCCAGCAGACGCTCGACGTACGGGTCGGCGCATTCGAAGCCTTCCAGGCCCAGCCGCCCGGCGATCTTGGGATATTCGCGCGCGAACTCGCCGCCCATCTCGCGGACGTGCTGCAGTTCGCGGTTGTAGTAGCGGAGCAGGCGCGGGTCCATGGCGTCAGCCCAGGCTTTCGGAGACGTTGAAGCGGCCGGTTTCCAGGTCGACTTCGGTCTTGAGGTAGAGATTCAGCGGAATGGGCTGTGCCCACATTTCCGATTCGATGTTGAACACCAGCGACTGCTGATCCATCCGCTTGCCGTCGGTGTTGACGGCCACGCGCAGGGTGCTGCCGGTCAGTCGCGGCTCGAAGGCCAGCAACGCCTCGCGCAGCTGGCGCTGCAGCACGGCCGCGTCGACGCCGGCGAGCGCCATGCCGGTGAGGTCCGGGATGCCGAAGTTGAGCACCGAACGCGCGACCTCGGGATAATCTTCCAGCTCGACGCCGCTGCCGAGGTTGACGCAGTTCAGCAGCCAGGAAATGTCGCGCGCGACGCAGTCGCGCAGACGCGTGGCCGAGATCACCCGTCTTTCGCGGCTCTCTTCCTGCTTGCCCGGTTCTTCGTCGGTCAGGCGGTCCAGCAGCGAGGGCTGCAGCCGTTCCTGGGTGGTCAGCTCGGCCATGACGCGTCGTCAGGCCGGGTCGTGCTGGAGCGCGTCTTGCTGGAACAGGATCGTGCGAACGTCCAGCAGCGGGTAGTCGCCGGCATCGGTGGCCAGCATGCGCTGGCCCGAACCCATGCACAGGCCGCCGTCGATGTCATGCCAGTCGGTGCGGCGGCCGAGCACCACGTCGGCATCGGAGGAATGCTCCGAGCCCGGATAGCGGCACGGCACGAAGCCTACCGACTGGCCGCCGTTGACCCAGGTGACCTGCACCGGGGCCCAGATCTTGTCGCGCAGGTCGGTCGGCGCCTCGAAGACGAGTTGCTTCAGGCGCGCGAACGGTACCCAGGCGTAACCGCCATTGACCACCATTTCCAGGCAGGGACCGAAGCGCGGGTCCGCGTCGGCGATCCACTCGAACGGTTCGCCGTTGATCTCGCCGGCGATCGCCGGGGCCTGCTCGAACGCCTGCTCGCGCAGCGGCGCGGCCTGGGCGTGCTGCCCTTGGGCATCGAGCCTGAGCGCCTGCAGCAGCAATGCCACCCACTGTTCGGGCTCGCCGATCACCGAGGGCATGCGTTCGCCGGCGAGCACATGGGTGCGCGCCAGCTCGCCGCGGATGGCCTGCGCATAGGCACCGGCCATCAGGGCATTGTTCACGTCCAGTTCGCCGCTGACCTTCAGTTGCGTCTGCGCCCGCTCCCACTGGCCGAGCAGCGCCAGCAACTGGAACAGGAAAACCCGGCAGCGCGCGTCTGCCGGGTTGCTGCGCACCTGCGAGGTCAGCCCCTGCAGCGCCTCGTCCAACCGTCCTTCCTTGAGCATGTTCTCGGGTGTCATGGCTTGGGCTCTGACGGTCTTCAGTGGGGTTGGAACGAGGGCTGCAGGCGGGTTGGCAGGCCTTAGGCCTTGGCCACGCCCTGGATGTCGAAGGTGAACTCCTTGGCACCGCCCTTGGCAGCACCCTTGTCGTCCTGCGGCTGGAACGAGTACTTGAACTTGCCGAAGTGCAGGGTGATGTTCTCGGTCAGGCGGTCCTCGCCACCGCTGCCGCCGGTGGAGACGGAGGTCACCAGCACGCCCTCGGAGAGCTCGATGGTGAGGAAGTCGGTCTGCTCGCCGGTGGCGTTGGTGATGTAGAGCCAGGCCTGATCCATGCGGCCGCCGGTGCAGCACGCGTCGATGAGCGCGTTGGAGCAGCCGTCGACGTACTTGGTGATCGAGATGTCCTGCACGTTGGCCTTGCCGCCGCTGGCCGAACCGGCGCCGGTGTGCAGGTCGCCGCTGTTGCTGACGCCCCACGACCAGGCAAGGATCGGCACCTCGCCCTTGTGCTTCTTGTGGTTGGACGCGCCCTCGATCTTGACCTTGCCGGCGCCGAACTTGATGTGCATGTCGAATGCCATGAAACCTTCTCCCTACGTCTCGTGTTGGATGTTCGATATCGCCGGCCGGACGGAAGTCCTGCGGCCGGTCGTCCTCTTGCTGAGGTATTGATGCAGTTCCCGCCTCGGCGCACGGACCCGACCGGCGGCCCGAAGCGGGCGCCGCCGGCCGGTCGCGTTCGTCAGGACTTGGCCGCGGAGGGAAGCCTGGAGACCAGCCGCAGCGATACGGTCAGGCCCTCGAGCTGGTAGTGCGGCTTGAGGAAGAACTTGGAGGTGTAGTAACCAGGCGCTCCCTCGACCTCTTCCACCACCACTTCGGCGGCCGACAGCGGCTTGCGCGCCTTGGTCTCCTCGCTGGAGTTGGCCGGGTCGCCGTCGACGTACTGCATGACCCAGTTGGTCAACCAGTTCTGCATCTGCTCGCGGTCGCTGAAGGAGCCGATCTTGTCGCGCACGATGCACTTCAGGTAGTGCGCGAAGCGACAGCAGGCGAACATGTACGGCAGGCGGCAGCCCAATGCGGCGTTGGCGGTGGCGTCCGGATCGTCGTACTCCTCCGGCTTGGCCAGCGACTGCGCGCTGATGAAGGCGGCCATGTCCGAGTTCTTCCGATGCACCAGCGGCATCAGGCCCATCTTGTCCAGCTCCGCCGAGCGGCGGTCGGTGATGGCGATCTCGGTCGGGCACTTCATGTCCACGCCGCCGTCGTCGGTCGGGAAGGCGTGCACCGGCAGGCCCTCGACCGCGCCACCGGATTCGATGCCGCGGATCCGCGAGCACCAGCCGTAGGCCTTGAACGAGCGGTTGATGTTCACAGCCATCGCGTAGGCGGCGTTCTGCCAGGTGTACTTGTTCGAGTCGGCACCGCCGGTGTCTTCCTCGAAGTCGAACTCCTCCACCGGGTTGGTAGCGGCGCCGTACGGCAGGCGGGCCAGCGTGCGCGGCATCGCCAGCGCCAGGTACTTGGCGTCGTCGGATTCGCGCAGCGAGCGCCACGCGGCGTAGTCGGGCGTGGAGAAGATCTTGGCCAGGTCGCGCGGGTTGGACAGCTCGTTCCAGCTCTCCATGCCCATCAGGCTGGAGTTGGCCGCAGCGAGGAACGGGGCATGCGCGGCGGCGGCCACCTGGGCGATGCCGCCCAGCAGCTCGACGTCCGGCGGGCTGTGGTCGAAGTAGTAGTCGCCGACCAGGCAGCCGTACGGCTCGCCACCGAGCTGGCCGTATTCCTCTTCGTACATCTTCTTGAAGATCGGGCTCTGGTCCCAGGCGGTGCCCTTGTAGCGCTTGAGCGTCTTGCCCAGCTCCTTCTTGGAGATGTTCATGACGCGGATCTTCAGGAGCTGGTCGGTCTCGGTGTTGTTGACCAGGTGATGCAGGCCGCGCCAGGCGCTTTCCAGCTTCTGGAAGTCGGCGTGGTGCATGATCTGGTTGATCTGCTCGCTGAGCTTGCGGTCGATCTCGGCGATGTAGGCGTTGATCGTCTGGGCGACGTCGTCGGAAACGATGTCCGACTTGCTCAGCACCTGCTCGGCCAGCGTGCGGACGGCCGATTCGACCTCTTCCTTGGCGCGGTCGCTCTTGGGCTTGAATTCCTTGCTCAGCAGCGCGGCGAAATCGCCGGCTTCGATGGTTTCGGTGGCTTGCCCGCGTTCGGCAACGGTTTCGGTGGACATGTGTGCTTACTCCGCGTCGGAAGGCTTGGCGGCCGAAACCAGCGACTGCAGCAGGGCCGGATCGTTGATCGCCTGGGCGATCAGCTTCTCCGCGCCGGCCTTGCCGTCCATGTAGGTGTTGAGGTTGGCCAGCTGCGTGCGCGCTTCCAGCAGCTTGGCGACCGGGGCGACCTTGCGCGCCACCGCGGCGGGCGAGAAGTCGTCCATGCTCTCGAAGGTGATGTCCACGCTCAGGTTGCCCTCGCCGGTCAGCGTGTTGGGCACCGCGAAGGAAACGCGCGGCTTCATCGACTGAAGGCGACTGTCGAAGTTGTCGACGTCGATCTCCAGCGCCTTGCGGTCTTCGATCGCGGGGAGTTCGGCGTTGTTGGCGCCGGACAGGTCCGACATCACGCCCATCACGAACGGCACCTGGACCTTCTTCTGGGCGCCGTAGACCTCGACGTCGTACTCGATCTGCACTCGCGGCGCACGGTTGCGCGCGATGAACTTCTGACTGCTTTGCTTGGCCATTGCGGCTGTCTCCTGGGACTTGAGGTCTTCCGGTTGAACGCGACGCCCTGGGTGCGCGCGCGCACGTCCCTGCAGCGCATCCGGCCGGCACGATCGCGGCGGAACGGTGGGTTCCGCGCAATGCAGGTGGCTGTCGGACTGGCGTGGCAAAGGGCGGGCTGAACGCCTTCCCACTGTTCTAGTGCGTGGTGTCCTTCACGGATCGGCCACGTGCATGAACGCGCCGTTCAGTTGGCGTTCACGAAATCAGCACAGGGGTTTTGTCCGGGCGAGACCCGGCGATTCAGGCCTGCAGCTCTCGCTGGAGCCACGCCCGCGCCAGCCGCCACTCGCGTTGCACGGTGGTGGCGGAAATGCCCAGCGCGGCGGCGATCTGTTCGGCGCTCAGGCCGACGAAGAAGCGCATCGAGACGATGCTGGCCTGGCGCGGATCGAGCTGTTCCAGCGCATCCAGCGAATCGAGCAGGGCGACGTAGTCGATCTCGGGCATCAGCGAACCGGAGATCTCCGACAGCTCGATACGGTCGCAATCCTGCGGCCGCTTGGCGGCCTGTCGGCGACGGGCCGAATCGACCAGCACCTCGCGCATGGCGCGCGCGGCGACGCCGAGCAGGTGGCCGCGGCTTTCCCACTGCGGCGGGCAGTTGCCGCCGAAGACCTTCAGGTAGGCCTCGTTGACCAGGGCAGTGGCGCTGAGCGTGCGTTCGCTGGTGTTGCGGCGCAGTTGCGCGCCGGCCAGCCGGTGCAGCGCCGCGTACATCTGGCGCAGCGCTTCCTCCAGCGCAGCGGCATCGCCCGCCTGCGCCGAATGCAGCAGTCGCGTCACATCGACACTGTTGTTCACGGCCCTGGTGGTTCCTTCCCGCCCGAATGGTCCGGCCCGGCTGCGCCGATCCGGTCGGCGGCCAGGCTCGGCCGCTGGAAAAAGTATAGGCCAAAGGCCTTCGGCGGCGACAGGAAGCAGGTGCCGTTTTCGCACTACGGGGGCGCCGTGGTCGCCCTGCTAGACTCGCCGCATGCTCAAGATCGACACCCACGCGCACATCCTGCCCCGCGACTGGCCCAACCTGGCCGCCAAGTACGGCAACGACCGTTTCCCGGTGATGACGCATACCGACGGCCGCCACCGCATCTACAAGGACGGCAAGTTTTTCCGCGAAGTGTGGGATTCGGCGTTCGATCCGCAGACGCGCACCGACGATTACGCCCGCTTCGGCGTGGACGTGCAGGTGATCTCCACCGTGCCGGTGCTGTTTTCCTACTGGGCGCCCGGCTACCAGGCGCTGGAGCTGCACCGGCACCTGAACGACCACATGGCGCAGATCTGCCGCGACTTCCCGCGCCACTACGCGGGCATCGGCACCGTGCCGCTGCAGGCGCCGGAGCTGGCCGTACGCGAGCTGGAACGCTGCATCGACGAATTGGGCCTGTCCGGTGTGCAGATCGGCTCGCACTGCAACGAGTGGAACCTCGACGCGCCGGAGCTGTTCCCGTTCTTCGAAGCGGCGGCGGACCTGGGCGCGGCGGTCCTGGTGCATCCGTGGGACATGATGGGCACCGACACCATGCCCAAGTACTGGATGCCCTGGCTGGTCGGCATGCCGGCCGAGCAGTCGCGCGCGGGCTGCTGCCTGGCCTTCGGCGGCGTGCTGGAGCGGCTGCCGAAGCTGCGCGTGATGCTGGCCCACGGCGGCGGCAGCTTTCCCTGGTCGATCGGGCGCATCGAACACGGCTTTCGCATGCGGCCGGACCTGGTCGCCACCGACAACCCGCGCAATCCGCGCGAGTACCTGAAGCGCCTGTACTTCGACTCCTGCGTGCACGACGAGCGGGCGCTGCGCTATCTCCTGGATGTGACCGGCGTCGACCGCGTGATGCTGGGCACCGACTATCCTTTCCCGCTGGGCGAGCAGGAGCCCGGCAGCGGCATCGAGGCCCTGGGGCTTGGCGATGCGGACCGCGCGCGGCTGTTCCACGGCACCGCGCTGGAATGGCTGGGCCTGCCCCTGCAGCGTTTCAACCAAGGCATTCCGGAGCATCCATGAGCCCTACCCGCATCCTCCTCGTGGCCGGCGCACTGCTGCTGGCCGGCACCGCCTGCGCCACCGACGTCAGCATGGCCGGCGGCAGCGTGGGTTTCAGCACGCCGGACAACTGGGTCTCCATCATGGAAACCCAGGGCGAACCGGAGATGCGCGTGTTCCAGGTGCCCGACCCGTCGCCCACCGCCCGCGACAACCTTTCCTACGTGTCGGTGGAAGTGGAACAGGTGGGCGACCTGGCCGCGTTCGAACAGTACGTCGGCGCCGCCAACCGCAAGGCTGCCGCGCTGGCCGGATACCAGGCCGCCGGCCATCCGGACGGTCCCAACAGCTACGCTTACACCGCGCAGGAACACGGCGCGGCCTACCGCTACGACGACCGCTACTGGTTCAAGAACAACCACGCGATCCACCTGCGCTGCGCGCGCCCCGAACGCAGCGAGGCCGGTGCCGCCTGGGCCGCCTCGTTCGACAGGGGTTGCGGCGCGGTCGCCACCAGCCTGGCACGATGAGGTTCGAGGCATGACCGATTACCAGGCGACGCCCGCATGGGCCGCCGCCGCCGATGACGCCGATCCGCTGCGCGCCTTCCGCAGCGAGTTTCTGATTCCCCCGCACGAAGGCCGCGATTCGAACTACTTCTGCGGCAACTCGCTCGGCCTGCAGCCGCGCGCCGTGCGCGAGGCGATCTCGGCGGAGCTCGACTACTGGGGCGAGCTGGGCGTCGAAGGCCACTTCAAGGGCCGCCTGCCGTGGATGGACTATCACGAGTTCGTGCGCGACGACCTGGCCGACGTGGTCGGCGCGCAGCCTTCCGAAGTGGTGGCGATGAACACGCTGGGCGTGAACCTGCACCTGATGATGGTGAGCTTCTACCGCCCCACGCCCGAACGCCACGCGATCCTGATCGAGGCCGGCGCCTTCCCCACCGACCGCTACGCGGTCGAATCGCAGATCCGCTTCCACGGCTACGACCCGGCCGCGGCGTTGATCGAGCTGGAAGCGGACGAGCCCAACGGCACGATTTCCGACGCCGCGTTCGAACGCGCGCTGGCCGAGCACGGCGCGCGCACCGCGCTGGTGATGCTGCCGGGCGTGCAGTACCGCACCGGCCAGGCCTTTGACCTCAAGCGCATTGCCAGCCTCGCCCACGCGCGCGGCTGCCAGGTCGGCTTCGACCTTGCCCATGCGGTCGGCAACCTGCCGTTGGCGCTGCACGACAGCGATGCGGACTTCGCCATCTGGTGCAGCTACAAGTACCTGAACGCCGGCCCTGGCGCGGTCGGTGGCGCCTTCGTGCACGAGCGCCATGCGCGCGAGGCACTGCCGCGCTTCGCCGGCTGGTGGGGACACGACAAGACCACCCGCTTCCAGATGGGCCCGCAGTTCGTGCCCACGCCCGGCGCCGACGGCTGGCAGTTGTCCAATCCGCCGATCCTGGCGCTGGTACCGCTGCGCGTATCGCTGGAGATCTTCCGCCGTGCCGGCATGGACCGGCTGCGCGAGAAATCGCTGAAGCTATCCGGCTATCTCGAATGGCTGGTGCGCACGCAGTTGCCGGAAGTGCTGGAGATCGTCACGCCCGCCGATCCGTCGCGCCGCGGTGCGCAACTGTCGATCCGCGTGCTCGGCGGCCGCGCACGCGGGCGGGCGCTGTTCGAGTACCTGATGGCCAACGGCATCATCGGCGACTGGCGCGAACCGGATGTCATCCGCATCTCCCCCGCACCGCTCTACAACCGCCACGCCGACTGCCTGGCCTTCGCCGAAGCCGTGCGTCGCTGGGCCGGCGCGTAGCGAGCTTCGCCGCCGCCGCGCCCGGACGCGCGCGGCGAGAGGATGAGGCTCGCAACCGGGGGGCCGCCGCGCTCGCACCGACATTCGCCGCGCATCGGGCGGCACGCGGCTGGGCAATTTCATGCCCTCTTGAAGGCGTCCGCGCCATCTTCGGAAGCCCCACTTCCAGAGGATCGAGCGATGGAAAACGACGCACCACGCGACGACGCCGACCTGCGCAAGCTCGGCGAACTGATCGACGGCATCGAGGTGGCGATGCTCACCACCCAGGCCGCCGACGGCTCGCTGGTCAGTCGGCCGCTGCAGACGCTGAAGCTGACCGCCGAGGGCGACCTGGTGTTCTTCACCGCGGCCGACAGTGCCAAGGTCCAGCAGCTCACCGACGACCTGGACGTGAACCTCGCCTACGCGAACCAGAACGACATGCGCTACGTTTCCGTGCGCGGGCGGGCGCGTATCAATCGCGACCAGGCGCTGATCGAGGAGCTGTGGTCGCCCGCGCAGAACGTGTTCTTCTCCGGCAAGGACGATCCCAACCTGACCGTGCTGCGCGTACGCGTGCGCGACGCGATGTACTGGGAGTCCGCGGGCAACTTCGTCGAGCGCGCGCTGGATTTCGCCCGCGGCATGTGGAGCGAGCAGCCGCGCGACCTTGGCCACCAGGGGCACCTGCACGGCTGACGCTGCTCAGGCGCCTTCCAGCACCTGGCGCAGTTTGCGGCCCAGTTCATCGAGCGTGTACGGCTTGCCCAGCAGCGGCACGTCCGCACCCGGCGTGCCGTCCTGCCGGGCCACCGCGGGCGAGTAGCCGGTGGTGAGCAGCACCTTCAGGCCGGGCCGGCGCTGGCGCGCTTCCGTCGCGAGCCGACGTCCGTCTGTGTCGGGCATGACCACGTCGGTGAACAACAATGCGACGTCCGGGTGCGCGCCGAGCAGCGCCAGCGCGGACTCGGCGCCGTCCGCTTCCAGCACCCGGTAGCCCAGCTCGCGCAAGGCGTCGGCGTTGACCTGGCGCACCGCCGGCTCGTCGTCCACCAGCAGGACGAGCTCCTGCCGCCCGGCCGGCAGCGGCGGTGCCGCGGAGTCGGCCTGCTGCCCGTCCGCTTCGCCGGACATCCGCAGCAGATAGATCCTCACGCTGGTTCCGTGTGCGAGTTCCGAATGGATCGTCACGTGGCCGCCGGACTGCTTCACGAAGCCGTAGACCTGGCTCAGTCCAAGGCCGGTGCCCTGCCCCGCCTGCTTGGTGGTGAAGAACGGATCGAACGCACGGGCGACCATCTCCGGCGCCATGCCGATGCCGGTGTCGGTCACGGTGATCGAAACGTAGTCGCCTGCCGGCATGTCCAGTTGGCTGGCCGCCTGGCGCCCTTCGAGCGTGACGTTCGCCGTCTCGATCGCCAGCCGGCCGCCCTCGGGCATGGCATCGCGCGCGTTGACCGCAAGGTTGAGGATGGCGTTCTCCAGCTGGTTGGCATCGGCCAGCGTCGGCCACAGTCCGTCCGCGGATTGGACCTCCAGGCGGACGTCAGGCCCGATCGCATGGCGCAACAACTCGTGCATGCCCGCGACCAGGGCATTGGCATCCACCGGCTTCGGGTGCAGCGGCTGCTGGCGGGCGAAGGCCAGCAGCCGCTGGGTCAGGGTAGCCGCGCGATCGGCCGCTTCCATCGCGTTGCCGGCATGGCGCCGCTCGCGCGAACCCTCGGGCAGGCGGCGCTTGAGCATGTCGAGCGAGCCGATCACCACCGCCAGCATGTTGTTGAAGTCGTGCGCAATGCCGCCGGTCAGGTGGCCGACGGCCTCCATCTTCTGGCTTTGCCGCAGGGCCGCCTCGGCCTGCGCCAGCGCGTGCGCCTGCTCCTTCTGCTCGGTGACGTCGCGGCCGCTGGCGTAGATCGTGTCCTCATCCTGGCTGGCCACCCAGGAGATGCAGCGATACCCACCGTCCTTGTGCCGCACGCGGTTCTCGAACGCAGCTCCCTTGGCCAGGCTGGCGAAGAACGGTCGATCGCCCGCGGGCCGGTCGGCCGGATGGATGAACGTGTAGGCCGGGTGCCCGACCACCTCCGCCGCCTGCCAGCCGAGCACCGTGCACCAGGCATCGCTGACCTGCAGGAAGCGACCACGGTCGTCGATCACCGCCTGCAGGTCGCGCGAGTGTTTCCAGGCACGATCGCGCTCGCGCGTGCGCGCCTCGACGCGTTGCTCCAGCGTCTCGTTGAGTTCGCGCAGGCGCTCCTCGGCGGCGCGGCGTTCGCCGATCTCCCGCTGCGCCACCGCATACAGGTTCGCATTGTCGATGGCGATGGCCGCGTGCGCGGCGATGCCCGCCATCAAGCGCTCGTGCCGCGGCGAGAACCGCCCCGGCTCCGGATGGCCGAAGAAAAGCCCGCCCAGCACCCGGCCCGAGCGCGAAACCACCGGCACCCCTAGGTAGCTGCGCACGGGCGGATGGCCCGGCGGCAGGCCATGGTAGGGCGGGCTCTTGCCATAGCGTGGGTCGAGCAGGACGTCATCGCAACGCACCAGGCTTTCGCCGGCTAGCGTGGGTCGGAACAACAGGCTGCCCCGTGGCATGGGGTAGCGGTCGAATGCGTGCCGGTCGATGCCGGAGAGGGCGTAGAGCAGCATGCTCTCGCCTGCCTCGTTGGTGGCGTTGTAGAAGAACGCCCCCATGCTGGCGCCGATCAGCCCGACGCCGGCATCGGTGACCGTCTGCACGATCCGCCCCAATTCCAGTTCGCTGGCCACCGCCGCGCCGACATGGTTGAGCGTTTCCAGTGCCTGGCTCTCTTCGCGCAGGGCCTGCTCGGCCTGCAGGCGCGCGGTATCGTCGTGCATGGTGAGCACCGCGCCCAGGCGTTTGCCATCGCTGTCCTGGATCGGCCGCGCGGAGCCTTGCGCAATGATCTCCGTGCCATCGGCACGGCGGATCCGCCACCGCGCATCGGCGACGACTTCGCCATGCAGCACCGCCCGCGCCAACGGCAGTTGGGCGGGTGCATAGGGCCGCCCATCCTCGGTCAGCAGGTGGTAGGTGCTCGCGTAGTCGTCCGGGCCGATGCCGAGATGGCGGCCCCCGTGCAGGCGCGCCGCGGCATCGTTCACGTAGGTGATCCGACCGGCCGTATCGGTCAGGATCACGCCCTCGGCCAGTTGCCCCAGGATCGCCGCCTGCTCGGCCGCCAGCAGCGCCCTCGGCATGCCGCCGTTTGCGCCTTCAGCCCCGATCACGGCGATCACCACCGCTGATCAGCGCGGCATGCCGGGCCTTGCGATGCTTTGCGGGCGTGGTCGAAGGCATGCCCGCGAGTATCGACGCGGCGTTGTGAAACGGCCCTCAAGCGGACTGAATGGCGGTTCAGCCTGGTAGGGCACGCAGGCGCGCGGCCAGTTCATCCAGCCGCAGGTCCGCGCCGCCGCCGGGCGACACACGCTCGGCCAGGCTGCGTTCCGGCGTGCGGCCTTCGCCGGCCGTGGACACGGCCGCGGCGGCCGCGCGGTAGGCGTCGCGGAACGGCACGCCTTGCGCGGCCTGCTCGATCGCCACGTCGGTGGCATACATCGCCGGCTCGATCGCCGCGCGCATGGCTGCCTCGTTCCAGCGCAGGCGGCCGACCAGGTCGGGCACCAGTTCCAGCGCGGCCAGGCCATGGGTCATGCCGTGGAACAGCGAGCCCTTGGAGAACTGCAGGTCGCGCTGGTAGCCCGAGGGCAGCGACAGCAGTTGCTCGATCTCGCAACGCGCCGCCGCCACCGTGGCATAGCTGGCGCGCAGCAGCTCGACCACGTCCGGGTTGCGCTTGTTGGGCATGATCGAGCTGCCTGTGGTGTATTCCGGCGGCAGGCTGACAAAGCCGAATTCGGCGGTAGTGAACAACGACAGATCCCAGGCCAGTCGGCGCAGGTCCAGCAACGCGCTGGCCAGCGCTTCGAGCGCGGCCATCTCGAACTTGCCGCGGGAGAGCTGGGCGTAGACCGGCGAAGCCTGCATGCGCGAGAAGCCCAGCGCCTCGGTGGTATGCGCGCGGTCGAGCGGCAGGTTCACGCCGTAGCCGGCGGCAGTGCCCAGCGGGTTGGCGTCGATCCATGCTCGCGTCTGTTGCGCGCGCAGGGCGTTGTCGATGAAGCCCTCGGCAAAGCCGGCGAACCACATGCCGGTGGAGGACACCACCGCGCGCTGCAGGTGCGTGTAGCCCGGCAGCGGCAGGGCCGGCTGCGCAGCGCGGTCGAGGCACACCGAGGCGATGGCGCGGCAGTGCGTCGCGAGCGCGGCGAGCTTTTCCTTCAGCCACAGCCGCGTCGCCACCAGGATCTGGTCATTGCGGCTGCGCCCGGTATGCACGCGCCTGCCGGCGTCGCCGAGGCGCTCGGTGAGTCGCGCCTCGATCGCCGAATGCCCATCCTCGTAGCGCTCGTCCAGCACGAACGCGCCGGAGCGGAAGTCGTCCGCCAAGGCGTCGAGCTCGCGCGCAAGCGATGCGGCTTCGCCGGCCGACACCACGCCGATGCGCGCCAGGCCTTCCACGTGCGCCTTGCTGGCGGCGATGTCGTGCAGGAAGAACTCGCGGTCGAGCAGCACGTCGCTGCCGGCGAGGAAACGCATGATGCGCGCGTCCACCTGGACGTCGGGCTTCTGCCAGAGGAGGTCGGTCATGGTGGTGTCCTTCGGGAACGGGGCTTCATGCCGGGATCGCCGTCAATTCCGGCAGGCCCAGCGCGCGATTGATGTTCTGCATGGCCTGCGTCGCCGCGCCCTTGAGCAGGTTGTCCAGCGTCGATACCACCACCACGCGGCGTCCGTCGGCGGCCATCGCGAAACCGCCCACCTCCGCATGGTGCCGGCCGGCGATGCGGCTGACCCAGGGCGCTTCGTCGAGGACCTGCACCAACGGCTCGGCGTCGTACGCGTGGCGGAAGCGCGCGATCACGTCCTCGCGCTTCGTCGCGCGCGCCAGGTACAGGTTGCTGGTGACGGTCAGTCCGCGGAAATGCGGCGCGACGTGCGGCATGAACTCCACCGGCACGCCCAGGTGCACCGATGCTTCGTGCTCGTGCATGTGGCCGGTGAGCGAATACGGCATGAGGTTGTCGCGCAGCTTGTCCGGATCGTTCTTGTCCGAAGGCGTGGTGCCCGCGCCGGAATAGCCGGATACGCCGAAGCACACCGGCGGCGCGGCGAGCAGATCCTTCAGCGGAGCGACCGCCAGCTGGATCGCGGTGGCGTAGCAGCCCGGGTTGCTGATCCGCCGCTGGCCGCGCCAGCGCTCGCGGGTCAGCTCTGGCAGGCCGTAGTACCAGCGTTCGTCGAAGCGGTAGTCGGCCGAGAGGTCGACGATCAGCGGATCGGCGCCGGCCTTGTCGAAGGCCTCTACGCAGGCGCCCGCCTTGCCGTTGGGCAACGCCAGGATCACCACGTCGGCCTGAAGCGAAGGCAGGTCCTCGTGCGCGGGCGCGCTGTAGCGCAGCTCGCCAGCGTACTCCGGCACGTGGGCGTCCACGCGCTGGCCGTCCAGTTCGCGCGAGGAGACATAGGCCAGCTCGAGCGCCGGGTGGCGCGCGATCAGGCGGATCAGCTCGGCGCCGGTGTGGCCGCGCGCGCCGACGATGCCTACGGTTTTCCTGCCCATTCCGGTCATCTTTCCACAACCTCAAGCCGCGTTGTCTTTCAAGGGAGCCGCATCGACGAGTGTCGGCACCCGCTGCGCGCAATGCGCCACGCAGCGTTCGATCTGGCGGAAATCGTCGATGCCGTACCAGTACACCTTCCAGCGCGGCTGCTTGAGCGAGCCGTCGCACTCGGCGTCGTAGAACGGGTTGACGTTGTTGCCGTGGCGCGAGCGCCAGAACAGCTGCGGATTCTCCTCGCGCATCACCAGCCATACCGCGCGGCCCAGGCCTTCGCCCTGCGCGTCGTCGAGCACGGCGAACTTGTCCAGGTAGGCCATGCCCTCCTCCCGGGTCAGGATCATCGCGGCGCGGTAGTTCTCGCTCACGTAGATGCGCCAGGGCCGGGTGCGCTCGAAATAGTCGGGCACCAGGGCGCGGCCGAAGCTCGATTCGATCAGCCCGCGCATGCGCCCGCGATCCACGCCGTCCCACGAATCGAACGCGAGCACCTTCTCGCCGCGCCGTACCAGCGTGCCCGACCCGCGATGGGTGAACAGCTCCTTGGCCAGCTCCGAGGGACGCGTGATCGACACGGACGAGGTCAGCGGCAGGTCCGCCAGCAGGTCGGCGATCTGTTCGATCTTCAGCCGCATGCCGCCGTCGATCCATGGCTGCGCCATCAGATGGTCGTACTCGGTGGAAAGGTTGATCGAGTCGATCACCTGCCCCTGCCCGTCGAGCAGGCCGCCGGTGCCGGTGAGGAACACGATCTTGTACGGCTGCAGCACGCGCACCAGTTCGTTCGCCGCCACGTCCGCGTTGATGTTGAGCAACTGGCCTTCGGCCGTCTCGCCCAGGCTGGCGATCACCGGAATCGCGTTCGCGCGCAGCGCTGCCTCGATCGGCGCGAGCTCGATGCCGGTGACCTTGCCGACCATGCCCAGCGCGTCGCGGTCGAGGTAATCGGACGTAAAGACGCCCGACGCCACCGACACGGCGCGCGTGTCCATCGCATGCAGCGCGTCGACCAGGCGCAGGTTCTGCTGCTGGAACACGCGGCGCACGATGCCCAGCGCCTGCGGCGTGGTCACGCGCAGGCCGCCGACGGTCTGCTTGGCGATGCCGGCGGCGGCCAGCTCCTGGTCCAGTTGCGGCCCGGCGCCATGCAGCACGATCGGGGTGAGGCCCACCTGCTGCAGGAAGGTCAGCGACGAGGCCAGCGCCGGCAGGTCGTCGCGCAGCACTGCGCCGCCGACCTTGACCACGGCGAAGCGCTTGGCGTCCATCTGGGAGAAGCGCTTGAGGTACTGCTGGATTTCCTTCGCGCTGCCCATCGCCGAGAGCAGGCGCACGATGGTCTGGCGGGTGTGCTTATGCGTTTCCACGGCTGACGATCCGGTAGAGGTTGTTTGTGTAGTGCTGCAACTGGTCGAGCGCGACCCATTCGTCCGCGCTGTGCGCCTGGGCGATGTCGCCCGGGCCGTAGACGAAGGCGGTATAGCCGGCCGCGGAGAACAGCGCCGCTTCGGTCCAGAAGTCGACGGCGTTGCCGATCGGCAGTTCGAGCTCGTCGGCCAAGTCGCGCGCCGACAGGCGCCGTGCCTCCGCCGTGGCGGTGTCGCCCGCCGGCAGCGAGGCACCGCGAAAGGTCTCCTCGAAATGCACGGGCGACACCTCGCCCAGGCCGCGGAAACGCGCGAGCAGGCCGTCCGGGTCCATCGTCGGCAACGGCCGGAAACCGAAGCGCAGCTCGGCCGCCGGCGCGATCACGTTGGCTTTGATGCCGCCTTCCACGCGGCCGATATTGAAGCGCAGGCCGGTCAGCCCACCGAAGCGCTCGTGCGACTGCGCGACGACGAAATCCAGTGCCGCCGTGCCCCAGCGCATGGCCTGGTGCAGTGCGCTGTCGGTCGGCTTCTGCTCGCCCGAAGCATGGCCAGCCTGGCCGGCGAAACGCATCAGTACCGACTGGATGCCGCGATGCGCCAGCACCGCCTCGCCACGCGTAGGCTCGGCCACGATCACCGCTTCATAGGCCGGCGCACCGGCGAGAAAGCCGGCGATGCAGCGCGCGTCGTTGGCCTCCTCGTCGGTGGAGAACAGCAACCCCAGCGGGCCCTCGGTGGCCTGCGCCACCGCCAGCAAAGCCGCGGCGGCGCCCTTGATGTCGCAGGCGCCCAGGCCGACCGCCTTGTCGTCGCTCACGCGCAGGACGTGCGGATCGGCGCTCCAGGCCGGCGAGTCGGGCACGGTGTCCAGGTGCACGTTGAACAGCAGCCGCGGCTGGCCACGCACGGCATGCAGCGTCACGGCGCCGGCGCCATGGTCGGTCACGGTCACCTGGAAGCCCGGCAATTGCGCACGCAGGTAGTCGAAGATGCCGTCGGTGCCGATCGCGCGCGGCGGGTTGCGCGTGTCGAAGGCGACCAGCGCGCGCAGGTGCTCCAGCGTGGCATCCAGCAAGGCGTTCATCGCGCTCTCCGGCAAGCTGCGGCGCTCATCCCTTCACGCTCCGGTTCACTTCCGCCCACAGCGTCGAGCTCATGCCGAACAGCTTGATGAAACCCTCGGCTTCCTCGACGCCCCAGTCGGCCGACTGCGCATAGGTGGCGCCCTTGGCGTTGAGGATCTGCGGCGATTCGACCGCCACCGCTTCGACGGTGCCGCCGTGCGTCTGCAGCGTCACGACACCGTTGACGGTGGCCTGGCTGGAGGCCAGGAAGGCTTCCAGGTCGGTCTTCAACGGATCGTGGAAGAAGCCTTCGTAGACCACCTCCACCCACTTGCGCGCCACCTCCGGCTTGAAGCGGTTCTGCTGCTTGGACAGCACTGCCTCTTCCAGCGCGCGGTGCGCAGCGAGCAGCGCGATCAGGCCGGGTGCCTCGAACACGATGCGGCCCTTCAACCCGATCGTGGTGTCGCCGGTGTACATGCCGCGGCCCACGCCATAATGGGCGAACAGCGCATTGAGCTTCGCCAGCAACTGGTGACCGGGCAGGCGCTCGCCGTCCAGGCTCACCGCCTCGCCGCGCTCGAAACCGAGCTTCACTGCCAGCGGTTCGGACGGCCATTCGGCGCGCGGCTTGCACCAGCCGCGCGCACCCTCGCCCGGCGCCTGCCACTTGTCGATCTCGCCGCCGGACATGGTCACGCCCAGCAGGTTCTCGTTGATGGTGTAGGCCTGCTGTTTGGCACGCACGCCGAAGCCGCGCTCTTCCAGGTACTTCTGCTCGTAGGCGCGGGTCTGCGTGTGCTGCTTCTGGATCTCGCGGATCGGCGCCACGATGCGGTAGTCGCCCAGCGCCTTCACCGCCAGGTCGAAGCGCACCTGGTCGTTGCCCATGCCGGTGCAGCCGTGGGCGATGGCATGGGTGCCCAGTTCCGCACAACGCTTCAGCGCCGCCTCGACGATCAGGTAGCGGTCCGATACCAGCAGCGGGTACTGACCCTGGTAGCCCTCGCCCGCCCACACGAACGGCTTGACGAAACCGTTCCAGATCGCCGGGCCACCGTCGACGGTCAGATGGCTGGCGACGCCCAGTTCGCTGGCGCGGTTCTCGATGAAGGCGCGCTCCTCGTCATCCACGCCACCGGTGTCGGCGAACACGGTGTGCACGTTCCAGCCCTGCTCCTTGAGGTAGGGCACGCAGAAGCTGGTGTCGAGGCCGCCGGAAAAGGCGAGGACGATGTCTTGCTGGCTCATGGGTTGTCTCTTTCGGGGCGGGCGGTCAGGAGGCGAGCAGCGAGGCCATCACGGCCTTCTGCACGTGCAGGCGGTTTTCGGCTTCGTCGATGGCGATGCAGTACGGTGCTTCCATCACCGCGTCGGTGGCCTTCACGTTGCGGCGCAGCGGCAGGCAATGGCTGAACAGGCCGTGGTCGGTGAGTGCCATCTTGGCCTCGTCCACCATAAAGTGCCGGTGCGCCTCGCGGATCGGCTTCTCCTGTTCCCAGCGGCCGAAGTACGGCAGCGCGCCCCAGCTCTTGGCGTACACCACGTGGGCGCCACTGTAGGCCTCCTCGATGTCGTGGCTGACCTTCAGCGAGCCGCCATTCGCCTTCGCGTTCTGCCGGCCGGCTTCCATGTAGCGCTCGTCGAGCACGTACTCGGGCGTCGGGCACAGCAGGGTCACGTCCATGCCCAGCTTGGTGGCGATCAGCAATGCCGAGTTGGCCACCGCCGTGTTGAGCGGCTTGGGGTGGTAGGTCCAGGTCAGCACGTACTTGCGGTTCTGCAGGTCGCCCAGGTGCTCCTTCAGCGCCAGCGCGTGCGCCAGTTCCTGGCACGGATGGGTGATCGTCTCCATGTTGATCACCGGCACGGTGGCGTAGCGGGCGAAGGCCTTGATGACGCGGTCCTCGCGGTCCACCGACCAGTCCTGGAACTTGGGAAACGCGCGCACGGCGATCAGGTCGACGTAGCGGCTGAGCACGCGCGCCACCTCGGCGATGTGTTCTTCAGCTTCGCCATCCATCACGGTGCCGACTTCGAATTCGATCGGCCAGGCATCCTTGCCAGGCGACAGCACGATCGCGTGCCCGCCGAGTTGGAAAGCACCGAGTTCGAAGCTGGTGCGGGTGCGCATGGAAGGATTGAAGAACAGCAGCGCGATCGATTTGCCGGCCAGCTGCTGGCCGTGCGGCGAACGCTTGAACGCGGCGGCCTGTTCCAGCAGGGCGTCGATCTCGGCGCGGCTGTAGTCCTGGGTGGTGAGGAAGTGTCGAAGGGCCATGCTGGTGCCTCTGTTGAAGGGTGCGGCCATGGATGTGGCCGCTTTTTTGCTTTTCGCGCAGATGGAACCTGCGCATAAGTAACTGGGTCTTCGGCGATCGCAGCGAGCTTTTTTTGGCAACAAAAAAACCCGGCGCGATGGCCGGGTTTGTTCGTCGTTGCGCCTGAAGCGCGTGCAGCGACAGCCTACCCGGCCGGATGTCGGACCAGCGGTCGGCGCGCACGCGAGGTCATGCCAGCGGCCATGCGGGCGCTGGTGAGCACGGTAGCGGTGTAGACGGCTGCGGACATGAGGATTCCGGATAGGGAGCCGGCATCATGCCGGCATTCTTGCGGCGACGCAACAACTATTTCTGGACGTCCATACGAACGGACGTCCAAAACGAAACCGCCGCCCCGGGGGCGGCGGTCGTCGGTCACTCGGCCGGGGCCACGCTGACGCGCACCCGCAGGCGCTCGCCCGGGTCGTAGTTCAGGCGCGACACGTAGACGTCCCCGTGATAGCGGTATTCGACGTCGTAGCCCATCAGGCGGCGCTGCTCGCTGACCGAGCTGACCTGGCGGCAGCGGGTCACCGTGTCGTCGTACTCGCGCTCGCCGCGGCGGGCCACGCCGTGGCCGACCGCGCCACCGGCGACCGCGCCGGCGACGGTGGCGGCCTTGCGGCCGTCACCCTTGCCGACCGTGTTGCCGAGCACGCCGCCGATCACTGCGCCGAGCACGGTGCCGGCCGTGGTGTTGCCGCCTTCGCGACGCACCACCGGTTCGTCGTAGCACTCCTGCCGCGGCACCTCGGTGCGCGCCATGCCGTAGACCGGATCGACCCGCAACACGTCGGCCCAGCCGTAATGGGTGTTGTTGTTGGCGTCGTCGCCATCGGCGTAACGCCCGTCCTGCGCGCGCACGGCGCCGACCGCGAGAGCCAGCGCCAGGGCGGGGAGCAACATCTTGTTCATGGGACCTCCAACATGGTCCGAAAAGCGCTTCTGCGCGATTGTCATTGCAACAAATTCACGCTGAATCAACGCTTAGAGCATTCGAGGGATGACAGGGGCTGCGGGGTTCGTTCAGCCTTTGTCGGCTCCCCCCAAAGAAACGTGGGCTCACCGCGAGCCCCGCCCCTCACCCCAACCCTCTCCCCAGAGGGGAGAGGGGAGCCAAGGGTGTGGCCTGCTAAGATGCGCGGCTTGGCCGCGCCACCGACACGTCCGATGCCGATCACGCTCTACAACAGCCTCACCCGCCGCACCGACACCTTCGTGCCGCTCGATCCGCAGCGCGTGACGATGTACCTGTGCGGGCCGACGGTCTACAACTACGTGCACATCGGCAACGCGCGCGGCCCGGTGGTGTTCGACGTGCTGGTGCGGCTGCTGCGGCGGCACTACCCGCACGTGGTCTACGCCCGCAACATCACCGACGTGGACGACAAGATCAACACGGCGGCGCTGGACCAGGGCGTGGAGATCGGCGCGATCACCGGGCGCTTCACGCAGGCCTACCGCGAAGACATGGCCGCGCTCGGCATCGCCTCGCCGGACGTCGAGCCGCATGCCACCGCGCACATCGGCGAGATCATCGCGATGATCGAAACGCTGATCGCCGGCGGCCACGCCTATGCAGCCGAAGGACACGTGCTGTTCGACGTCGGCACCTATGCCGCCTACGGGCAACTGTCCGGGCGCGATACCGACGAACTGATCGCCGGCGCGCGCATCGAGGTGGCGCCCTACAAGAAGAATCCTACGGATTTCGTGCTGTGGAAGCCCTCCACGCCCGAACTGCCTGGCTGGGACAGCCCCTGGGGTCGTGGCCGCCCCGGCTGGCACATCGAATGTTCGGCGATGAGCGCGGCGCACCTGGGCACGACGATCGACATCCACGCCGGCGGGGTCGACCTGACCTTCCCGCACCACGAGAACGAGATCGCGCAGTCCACCTGCGCGCATGGAGGCGAGGTGTTCGCGCGCTGGTGGCTGCACAACGGCATGCTGACCTTCGACGGACGCAAGATGTCCAAGTCGCTGGGCAACGTGCTGCTGGTGCACGAACTGCTCAAGCGCCATCCGCCCGAGGCACTGCGGCTGTTGCTGTTGCGCGGCCACTACCGGCAGCCGCTGGACTGGTCGGACGCCGCACTCGCCCAGGCGGTGAGCACGCTGGACGGCTGGTATCGCGTGCTGCGCGACCTGGCGCACGTGCCGGTCGAAGGCGAGCTGCCGGTACCCGCGCCGGTGGAGGCGGCTCTGTGCGATGACCTCAACACGCCACAGGCGCTGGCCGAACTCGCCTTGCTCGCCGATGGCGCGCGCCAGTCGGGCAGCTCCCAGGCCAAGGCCGCGCTGCTGGGCGGTGGCGCCCTGCTCGGCCTGCTGCAGCAGGACCCGGAAGCCTGGTTCAGGCGCGGCGACGAAACCGTCGACGCCATGCGCATCGAAGCTCTGCTGGAAGAACGCCGCGCCGCACGCGCCGCTCGCGACTTCGCCCGCGCCGATGCGATCCGCGGCGAGCTCTCGGCCATGGGCGTGGTGATCGAGGACGGCGCGCAGGGCACACGCTGGAGCATCCAGAAAAGTTGAGCCTGCGTAGGGTGGGCTTCAGCCCACCATCCACCTCACGCGCGATAATGCACGCATGAACGCTACCGCCCCCAGCGCCGAGCAGGCGCAGCAGGACATCGCCGAGGAGTTCGCCTTCTTCGGCGACTGGTCCGAGCGCTACCAATATCTCATCGACCTGGGCAAGCAGTTGCCGCCCTTCCCCGACGAGTGCAAGACCGAGGAGCACCGCGTGCACGGCTGCCAGTCGATGGTATGGCTGGTGCCCAGCGGGGACGCCGCAAAGATGCATTTCGCGGCGGCCAGCGATTCGGCGATCGTTTCCGGGCTGATCGCCCTGGTGCTGCGCGTGTATTCGGATCGGCCGGCGGCGGAGATCGTCGCCACCGAACCCGAGTTCGTGCAGTCGATCGGCCTGGCCAAGCACCTTTCGCCGACCCGCTCCAACGGCCTGTCGGCGATGCTGGCCAAGCTCAAGGGTTACGCGGCGCAAGCGCTCGCCTGACGGCCCCTTCCGCTCGCAGGAGCGGAAGCCCTCCCGCCAAAAACAAAGCCCCGCGCGATGGCGGGGCTTCGTCGTTTCCGGTCGATGCGAAGGTCAGTCGCCCATCTGCTTCTGCAGATGCTCGCGACGCTCCTGCGCGTCGAGCGACAGCGTGGCGATCGGGCGGGCGTCCAGGCGCTCCAGGCCGATTTCCTCGTCGGTCTCCTCGCAATAGCCGTAACGGCCTTCTTCGATGCGGCGCAGCGCCTTGTCGATCTTCGAGATCAGCTTGCGGTAGCGGTCGCGCGTGCGCAGCTCCAGCGAGTTCTCGGTCTCGCGGGTGGCGCGCTCGGCCTCGTCGCCGACGTCACGCACTTCGTCGCGCAGGTTTTCCATCGTCTGGCGCGACTCTTCCACCAGCTGGTCGCGCCAGTCGCGCAGCTTGTTGCGGAAGTACGCCAGGTGCTTGGGATTCATGTACTCCTCGTCGTTCGAGGGGCGGTAACCCGGCGGCAGGTCGATATTGATGGTGGAAGGCAGGGCGTAACGGCCATCCTCGCGGGTCACGCCATTGTCGAGGGTTGTAGCGGAATTATTCATTGAGGACTGCGGGGTCTTCTGCTTCTTGAGTGGGGTATGGCGTGCGGTGGCCGTGGCCACGCGCGGGGACACCATCGCGACGGCACTCGCCACTTTGCCCTTCATGGGCGCAACGGCGGGTGATGGAGATGTTTGCTTGGCGACGACCGATGCGGCCTGCCTGGCCGGCGCCGGTGCGCTGGCGGCCTTCGCCGGCGTCTTCGCGGACTTGGCAGGCGCGGCGGGCTTGTCGACGATCTTGTAGGGAACCTTGGCGGCCGTCTTGGTACCCGCCTTGCCCGTGGCCTTGACCGGCTTCGCGGGCGCCGCCGACTTCGCGGACTTGCCGGCGGATTTGGTCGGTGGCGCCTTTTTCGCCGCCGGTTTGGCGGCGGGCCTGGATGCCTTCTTCGCTGCCGCCTTGGCCGGCTTGCTGGCAGGCACGGCTTTCTTCACCGCCGGCGCGGGCTTGCGGGCAGCAGTCTTGCTGGCGGGAGTCTTCGCGGCAGGCGCCTTCTTGGCGGGAGCCTTCTTTGCCACGGCCTTGCTGGCGGACTTGGCCGCCGGCTTCGCGGCCGCCTTGCGCGCTACGGGTTTCTTCGCCGGAGCCTGCTTGGCCGCCGGCTTGCGGGCGGGCGCAGCCTTCCTGGCAGTGGCGCTCTTGCCGGCCCGGGCGCTGGCAGCGGCAAGCTTGGGCTTGGCGGCCTTGGTTTCCTTCGCCTTGCCCGCGGCCTTTCCTTTCTGCGCCTTGGCGGCGGTCGAACTACGCGTCGTTTTCGCCATTTCCCTTCACCGTTTTGGCCGTGGCGGCCGGGTGTTATAGCCCATGCGCCTTACACCAGCAACAGGCATCTGGAATACTCGAAGGCACTACATGCCGCGAGCCGTTGGGGCTGCGTGAACGAAGTGACCCGATTCCTGCTCCTCCTGCTTGGTGCCTACAAACGCCTGCTGAGCCCCCTGCTGGGGCCGCGTTGCCGCTTCCACCCCAGCTGTTCCGATTATGCACGGATTGCCATCGTGCGCTTCGGTCCGCTGCGCGGTGGTGTGCTGGCGCTGTGGCGTATCGTGCGCTGCCAGCCGCTGTGCACCGGCGGCGAGGATCCTGTGCCGGAGCATTTCCACTTCACCCGCTGCCGTTCGCATGGCGAGTCCTGATCCGACACGTTGACGGATGCCCGTTGGCACTGCAACGAAGCGGTCATGCGCGAGAAGGCGCACGACCAAGGGTCGGCCGCAGAAACGCGATGAGCCTCAACCCGAGGAGCAATGAGCCTCAACCCGCGGAGCCGTAGCCTCCGGGTACGCCCTTGCTGGCGTAGGCCACCGCGTCGTGCGGGTGCAGGCTTTCCTGGTGTTCGAGGCGCACGTGGAAATCGGCGATGCGCGGATCGGCGTCCAGCGCCTTCTGGATGCGGCGCGCGGCATCCTCGCAGAACATCAGGTTGCCGCCGTTGGCCAGCGCGAACGCCTGCTCGTCTTCGCGCTTGACCGCCGTCTGCACCGGCGTGCCGAGCGCCTGCTCGACCCGGTCGAGCGTGGAGATGAGATTGAAACCCACGCCGTCGGCCAGGCGCACCAGCAACCGCGCGACGCTGCGCTGCGCATGCGGCGTGGCGACGATGCCCTGCTCGCTGCCCAGCCATGCCAGCACCGCGGCGTGGTCGATCGGCTTGTCCGCGTCGAAGTCGCGCGCGAACTGCTCCTGGATGAGCTGGCGCGACAGCGCGGCCGACGCCGGGCAGGTCGAGGAATAGACCACTTCGGTGCCGAGCTCCAGTTGGAAGCCATCGGCGGAAAGGCTCGCCTCGATCGACACCGGATACGCGCGCCAGCCGCTGTTGCCGCTGCGCAATGCCGGCCGGCGGACCAGGTGGTCGAAGCGGATGCTGAGGCGCGCGCGATCGGACAGGTCACCGTGCGACTCGAGGAAGGCGCGCAGCAGCGCCTCGATCATCGCCGCATCCAGCGGCTTCGCGCTGAGGTGCCGGTCGACCAGCAGGTAGAGCCGCGACATGTGGATGCCGCGCTTGTCCGGCCGGGTCAGGTTGACGAAGGCGCCCACCTGCGCGCTGGCGCGCTCGACCTGGCCGTCGCCGGCATCGAAGCGCACCGGCACCTCGATGCCGTCCATGCCGACCCAGTCCAGCGCGCCGGGCAGGTGCGGCTGCGCCTGGACGGCGACGTCGGGCAGCAGGCGGGCGGTGTTTTCGTGGCTGTGCATGGGGATGTCCTTGCGGCAGGCGAATGGCGCCGTGCGGCTCTCTATTTTGGGGCAGCGGGCGCAGGGGCAACAGGCACGATGCGGAAACACTGTGTTGAGTGCCCGCACCCCCTGCCGGGGGTTTGATCAGGCACCGCCCGCGCGCCGCCAGCGGCGCGCCGCCTGCCAGGCGGCCAGGGTCGTCGCCAGCCCACCCGCCGGACGCGCGCGCTGCAGCGCTTCCAGCGGCTCGGCGGCGCCCATGGCGCGCTGGGCCAGGCGCTCGCCTTCACGCGATTCGACGGCGCGGAACACGCTGAGCGGCCCCGGCAACCGTGCCGCCTCGCGCCAAGCGGCGGTGATCTCGCCGAGCTGATCGCGTGCCGCGGCGTTGCGCGCGGTACCTGCGCGGCGCAATTGGTCGCGGCTGAGGCCATGGCGCGCCAGCGAGGCCATCGGCAGCGGCAGACGGTCACGCTCGGCATCGTCGTCGAGCCGGCGTAGTGCATGCAGCAGATGGGCGAGCGTGGCCATCCGCGCGGCGCGTTCGGGCGAGGCCGAATCGCCGAACCACCAGGCCGTCTCCAGGGCGGCCAGTGCGCCATGCAGTTGCGAGGCGGCGGCCACTTGCGCACCGAAGTCGGCCGCCGTGCCCTCCTCCAGTTGGGCCATCGCGGCCAGCACCGGCGCCAGCCAACGCTCGCTGCCGATGCGGGCGGCACGCTCGTCGTCGAACAGCACCTGGGTCAGCGGATGGCGCCCGCCACTTTCCGCGGCACCTGCCAGTTCCTCCGCCCACCAGTTGAGCTTGGTGGCGGCCACGTGCGGTTCGCGGATGCCGTAGGCGGCGCCGAGCCATTCCTGCTCCAGCGCGGCCAGCGCGACATGGCCCGGGTGGCGCGCGGGTTCCACGAAAGCAAGCGCCACGCGCTGTGCCGGCTGCGCGGCCAGCCACTTGTCCAGGTAGCTCTGCAGGGCGTCGTGGCCGGCCTCCATCACGCCACCGCTCGCCCACGGCGCAGCCACTGGGCGAACTGCGCGGGCGTGTCGAGCACGGCGTCGGCGTTCCATTCGCGCGGATCGCCGCCATCGAGATAGCCCCAGGCCACCGCCACGGTGTACAGCCCGGCCGCCGCGCCCGCCATGACGTCGCGGCGATCGTCGCCGACGAACAGGCTGCGCGCCGCAGCGATGCCTGCGCGTTCGCAGGCCAGGCGCACCGGCGCCGGGTCGGGCTTCTTCACCGGCAGGGTGTCGCCGCTGACCACGGCTGCGGCGCGGCCGTCCCAGCCGATCCGCCGCAGCAGCTCCTCGGTGAGGAAACCGGCCTTGTTGGTGACGATACCCCAGCGCACGCCGGCGGCTTCGAGCTGGCCGAGCATCGGCTCGATGCCTTCGAAGGGCCGCGTGGCCTGGCCCATCACTTCTTCGTACAGCGTCAGGTAGCGTTCCACGCGCGCTTCCACCGCGGGCTCGCCCAAGTGGCCGAAAGCACAGCGCAGCACGGCGCGCGCACCGCGCGAGACCACTTCGCGCACCGGCGCGTAGGGCGGCACCGGCGCGCCCTCTTCCCCGCACTGGCGCTCGAGCGCGGCGTAGAGGTCCGGAGCGCTGTCGAGCAGGGTGCCGTCGAGGTCGAACAGCACGCCCTCGATCGTGGGCGGCAGCGGCTTCATGCGGGCTTGCGCGCGCACAGCAGGTAGTTGACCGCGGTGATGCGGCTCAACGAGGCCTTGCGCGTGAGCGGGTTGTAGGCCAGACCCGAGACGTCCTCCAGCTCCAGCCCGGCGTGGCGCAACAGGCGGCCGAGTTCGGAAGGCTTGAGGAATTGCGCGTAGTGGTGCGTACCGCGCGGCAGCAGCCGCATCACGTACTCGGCGCCCAGGATCGCCGCCCCGAACGCGGCCGGCGTGCGGTTGAGGGTGGACATGAACAGGCGCGCGCCCGGCTTGAGCAGCGCGGCCAGGTCGTTCACCAGCGCGGTCGGATCGGGCACGTGCTCGATCAGTTCCATGCAGCACACGGCGTCGAAGCTGGCCGGCTCGCTGGCGGCGAGCGCCGCGGAGGCCTGCACGCGGTAGTCGATCTTCAGTCCGGACTCGTACAGATGCAGCTTCGCGACTTCGATCACCTTCTCGCCGAGATCGATGCCGGTGACCTGCGCACCTTCGCGCGCCAGCACCTCGCTGAGCAGGCCGCCGCCGCAGCCGACGTCGGCCACTTTTGCGTCGCGCAGGTCCACGCGCCCGGCGACATAGGCGGCGCGCACGGGGTTGAGGTCGTGCAGCGGGCGCGATTCGCCGTCCGGATCCCACCAGCGCGCGGCCAGCTTGTCGAAGCGGGCAATTTCCTCGGGGCTGACGTTGGCGGTGGTATCGGTCATGGTGAGTTTCCTTGCGGGTGCCCCACACCCGGCATGGGGGAGGGCTGCCGGCTCAAAGTCGGAATACGAACGTCAGTGCGCCTGCCATTCGTACACCGTCACGTCCCAACCGCCACTGACGTGCGTCGGATCGCGGTGGGCGATGGCCTGCGCCTCGGCAAGATCCGCCGCGCGCAACAGGTAGGCGCCGCCGGACTTGTCGCCGAACGGGCCCGAACGCTCCAGGCGGCCTTCCGCACGCAATTCGTCGAGGAAGCCGTTGTGCGCCGGCACCACCGCGGGATCGAACTGCGGGCGGCGCATCACCATGACCAGAAACAGATTCATGCCCACCTCTTCAGGAGAACGCGGCGATGCGTTCGCGCCAGGCATGCGCCTTGGCCAGGATCGCCGCGGAATCGAGATCGACCAGCTCGCGCGCGGCCAGCTTGCGATGGCCGGCGATCCACACGTCGGTGACCTGGTGGCGGCCGGCCGCGTAGGCAAGCTGCGAGGCGACGTGGAACAGCGGTTGCGTCTCGATGTCACCCAGCCGCACCGCGGCCAGGTCGGCCTGCTTGCCCGGCTCGATCGAACCGATGCGGCTGTCCAGCCCGATCGCCCTGGCGCCGTTGAGCGTGGCCGCGCGCAGCGCGTAGGCCGCATCGAAGGCGGCGGCATCGGAGGCGACTGCCTTGGCGAGCAGCGCGGCGGTGCGCAGCTCGCCGATCATGTCCAGGTCGTTGTTCGACGCGCAGCCGTCCGTGCCGATCGCCAGGTTGACCCCGGCGCGACGCAGTTTTTCCGCCGGGCAGAAACCGGAGGCGAGCTTGAGGTTCGACTCGGGACAATGCACCACCGACACGCCCGCTTCGGCGCAGGCGGCGATCTCGCCCTCGGTCATCTGCGTCATGTGCACGGCGATCAGCCGGTCGTTCACCAGGCCCAGCTTCTGCAGGCGCTGGAACGGGCGCAGGCCGGACTTCTTCTTTTCGTCCTCGACCTCGGTCGCGGTCTCGTGCAGGTGCAGGTGGACCGGGATGTCGAGCTGGTCGGCCAGCACGCGGATGCGTTCGAAGCTGTCGTCCGACACCGTGTAGGGCGCATGCGGCGCGAACGCCGTGCCGACCAGACCGTCGCCGCGGAAGCTGTCGTGCACCTCGCCGGCGCGTTCGAAGTACTCGTCCTGGCTCTTGGCCCAGGCGGTCGGGAACTCGATCACCGGCAGGCCGACCACGGCGCGGAAACCCAGCCGCCGGTAGGTCGCGCCGATCACGTCGGGGAAGAAGTAGTTCTCGTTGGCGCAGGTGGTGCCGCCGCGCAGCATCTCGGCCACCGCCAGCTCCACGCCGTCGCGCACGAATTCGGGCCCGATCACCTTGGCCTCGGCCGGCCAGATGTGCTGCTGCAGCCAGGTCATCAGCGGCAGGTCGTCGGCCAGCCCGCGCATGAGCGTCATCGGGTTGTGCGTATGGCTGTTGACCAGGCCCGGGATGAGCGCGTGCTCGGCAAGCTCGACCCGCTCGCGCGGCGCATAGGCGGCGCGTGCCTCGGCGATCGGCAGGATCGCCCTGATCTCACCGCCATCGACCGCGACCGCATGGTGTTCCAGCACCACGGCGTGCGGCTCGACCGGAACCACCCAGCGGGCTTCGATGAGCAGGTCGATCTCGGTGGCGGCTGGACGCATTGCGGCCCTCGTGTCATGGCTGGAACGAAAACGGCACGGCGCCTGCGCTGCCGTGCCGCCGGGTTTGCTGCCGTCGGCCGCTTACTTGCCGACGCGGCTGACGTATTCGCCGGTGCGGGTGTCGACCTTGATCACCTCGTCGGTGCCGACGAACAGCGGCACGCGCACCACCGCGCCGGTTTCCAGCGTGGCCGGCTTGCCGCCGCCGCCGGAGGTGTCGCCGCGGACGCCCGGGTCGGTCTCGGTGATCTTCAGCTCGACGAAGTTCGGCGGCTGCACGGTGATGATCTCGCCGTTGAACAGGGTCACCACGCACTCTTCCTCGCCCTTGAGCCACTTGGCGGCATCGCCCACGCCGGCCTTGCTGGCCTGGTGCTGCTCGAAGGTCTCCTGCTGCATGAAGTGCCAGAACTCGCCGTCGGAGTACAGGTACTGCATGTCGGTATCGGTGACGTCGGCGACCTCGAAGGAGTCGGACGACTTCATCGTCTGCTCGGTGGTGCGGCCCGTCTTCAGGTTGCGGATGAAGATGCGGGTGAACGCCTGGCCCTTGCCGGGCTTGATGAAGTCGGCGTCGGTGATGACCCACGGGTCATTGTTGTGAAGGATCTTCATACCCTTCTTGACGTCGTTGAGACCGGCGGTCGCCATGCGCTTCTGCTCCAGAGGTGAACACCGCCCGCTGGCGGCTAAAATAGGGGTTTGCACGGGCTCAAGGCCCGCCTCAAGGCCCGCCATGATAACCGCAAGCCCCGCCGCCCGCCTATCGCCGACCGCGCCCGACTGGCGCGAGCTGTGGCGGGACGCCATCACCGACACCGGCGAGCTGCTCGATGCCGTGGGACTGGCTCACCTGGGCGACCACCTGCCGCCGGGCGACGCCGGCTTTGCCCTGCGGGTCCCGCGCGGTTTCGTGGCGCGCATGCAGCCGGGCGATCCACGGGATCCGCTGCTGCTGCAGGTGCTGCCGCAACTGGCCGAGCTGGACCAGGTGCCGGGCTTCAGCGCCGACGCGGTCGGCGATCTCGCCGCGCGCGAGGCGCGGGGCGTGCTGCACAAGTACCACGGCCGCGCGCTGCTGATCGCCAGCGGCAGTTGCGCGGTCAACTGCCGCTACTGCTTCCGCCGGCACTTCCCCTATGGCGAGGAGATCGCCGCGGCCGGGCAATGGCGGCAGGCGCTGGCGCACCTGCAGGCCGATCCGTCGATCAGCGAGCTGATTCTTTCCGGCGGCGACCCGCTGGCACTGGCCACCTCCAAGCTCGAGGAGCTCGGCCGCGGCCTGGCCGAGCTGCCGCACGTGACCCGCCTGCGCATCCACACCCGCCTGCCGGTGGTGCTGCCCGAACGCGTCGACGCGCCGTTCCTGGCGTGGCTGGAGGCATTGCCGCTGCAGAAGGTGGTGGTGCTGCACGCCAACCACGCCAACGAGTTCGATGCCGGTGTGGACGCCGCCTGCGCCAGGCTGCGCCAGGCCGGCGCCATCCTGCTCAACCAGTCGGTGCTGCTGCGCGGGATCAACGACCAGGTGGAAGCCCTCTCGGCGTTGTCCGAGCGCCTGTTCGCCGCCGGCGTGCTGCCTTACTACCTGCACCAGCTCGACCGCGTGCAGGGTGCGGCGCATTTCGAGGTGGACGACGCGCGTGCCCTTGCGCTGGTCGAAGAAGTCCGCCAGCGGTTGCCGGGCTACCTGGTGCCGCGGCTGGTGCGCGAGGTCGCCGGGGACGCTTCCAAGCGTCCGCTGTGATCCCGCGCCCTCCCCGGGCCGTCTTCTTCGGAACCCGCAAAATCGCGGCGGGCATTGCCCTTGTGCGACTTGCCGCTGGCGCTCTCCCGGCGAATCCGCTACAAACCGTGAACGAGGTTGGACGGCCAGACGCCGGCTCGCCTCCGGTCGCGGCGAGGGGCGCCGGCGACTCCAGCCGATCCTAGGGCAGCCGCCAGGGCTCAATGAAAAAAGATTCCGTCATCAAGATCCTCTTCGTCGAGAAATCCGTCGAGGACGCCGAACAGATCATCAGCCTCCTGCGCAATGCCGGCATCGCCGTCCGCCCGGCGCGGGCGACCCAGGCGGACCAGATGCAGGCGGCGCTGGACGAACTCGAGCCGGACATCGTGCTGTTCGATCCGGCCGCCGGCCTGGAGTTGCGCGAAGTGGTGCACCTGCTCGACGCACACGGCCGCGACGTGGCGCTGGTGGCGCTGGTCAGTCAGCTCGACACCCAGAGCGTGGCCGAGATGTTCGCCGGCGGCGTGCGCGGCACCGCGCTGCGCACCCAGCCCAAGCAGCTGATCGCGGTGCTGCAGCGCGAGTTCGATTCGCTCCATACCCGTCGCCAGGTACGCCTGCTGGAAGCTGCGCTGCGCGAATCCGAGCGCCGCTGCGACGCCTTGCTCGACTCCTCGACCGACGCCATCGCGTACGTGCATGAAGGCATGCACGTGCGCGCCAACCGCGCCTACCTGGAGACCTTCGGCTACGACGATTTCGACGATTTGATGGGCCTGCCGGTGCTGGACATGATCGGCACCGCCGACGCCGAGGCCTTCAAGAACCTGCTGCGCGCCCATTCGCGCAAGGAAAAGGCTTCCAACCAGGTCGAACTGCAGGCTCGCCGCGCCGATGCCAGCACGTTCAAGGCCACGGTCGAATTCGCCGGCGCCACGTTCGAAGGCGAGCCCTGCCTGCAGATCGTGTTCCGCCGCCAGCAGGTCGACCCGGCGCTGATCGAGCAGCTGCAGCGCGACCCGGTCACCGGCCTGTTCAACCGCGCACGCACGCTGGAGACCATCGACGAGGCGGTCGCCGCCGCGGCCAAGGGCAAGAAGGGCCAGACCTTGCTGCTGATCGAACCGGACAACTGGCAGACCATCGTCGCCGGCATCGGCCTGGGCCAGGCGGACGAATTGCTGGCCGCCTTCGCCGGCCGGGTCAGCGCCCTGCTCGGCGAAAGCGACATGGCCGGCCTGCTGGCCGAACACACCATCGGCGTAGTGCTCGATTCGCGCAGCGACGAGGCGATCAAGCAGTGGATCGACGGCCTGCTGCAGGCGGTGGCCAGCGACATCTTCGACGCCGGCACCCGCTCGATCACGGTCACCGCCAGCATCGGCGGCAGCCTGCTGGGCGAGAAGAACGCCAACGCCGAGCTGCTGCTCAACCAGGCCAGCCAGGCCCTGCGCAACGCGCAGAGCCAGGGCGGCGGACGCATGGAGCTGCACGATCCGGCCGCGCGCGAGAAGGCCGAGGAGGAGCGCGAGCGTTACTGGCTGCAGTTGCTCAAGCAGGCGCTGGCGCAGGACAACTTCGTGCTCTACCACCAGCACACGATCAGCCTGCAGGACGCCGAGGGCGAGTACTCCGAAGTGCTGCTGCGCATGAACGGCCCACAGGGCGAGGTACTGCCCGGCTTCTTCATGCCGATCGCCGAGAAGCACCAGCTCACCCCGGCGATCGACCGCTGGGTGATCAACCGCGCCATCGACGTGCTGAAGGCACGCGATGGCCAGGGCATCCAGACCACCTTCTTCGTCAAGCTCACCGCCGACTCCATGCAGGACGCGGCGTTCCTGCCCTGGCTGGAGGAGCGGCTCAAGCGCGCCGCGCTGCGCCAGGGCCAGATCGTGCTGGAGATGACCGAGAGCAAGGTGGTGACCCTGCTGCGCCCGGCGCAGGAATTCATCACGCGCTGGAAGAAGATGGGCGGGCGCTTCGCGCTGGAGCAGTTCGGCTCAGGCCTGAACTCGTTCCAGCTGCTCACGCACATCGATGCGGATTACCTGAAGATCGACCGAACCTACATGAACCAGCTGCCGCAGCACCCCGAGAACCAGAAGAAGATCGGCGAGATCTGCGTGCAGGCGCACGAGATGAAGCGCCTCACGGTGGCCGAGTGGGTCGAGGACGCCACCAGCACCTCGCTGCTGTTCGCCTGCGGCGTCGACTTCGTGCAGGGCAACTTCCTGCAGGAGCCGCAGCGCTTGCTGTAACGGTATCGCCTGGGCAGCAATCCAAAGGATTCGCCCAGAACCGGAACGAAAAAAGCCCCGCGGATCGCTCCGCGGGGCTTTTTCGTAGGTCGAGCCTAAGCCGCTTACTCGGCGGCAGCAGCCTTGGCGGCCGCCTTGGCCGCCGACACGGCGGCGATGTCTTCCTTGATGCGGGCGGCCTTGCCTTCAAGGCCACGCAGGAAGTACAGCTTGGCGCCGCGCACCTTGCCCTTGCGCTTGACCTGCACCGAATCGATCGCCGGGCTGTGCGCCTGGAACACGCGCTCCACGCCGGTGCCGTGCGAGATCTTGCGCACGGTGAAGGCCGAATGCAGGCCGCGGCTGCGCTTGGCGATGACGATGCCCTCGAACGCCTGCACGCGCTCGCGGTTGCCTTCCTTCACCTTGACGTTGACCACCACGGTGTCGCCGGGGCCGAATTCCGGCAGCTGGCGGGTGATCTGCTCGGCTTCGAACTGTTCGATGATCTTGTTCATGGCAACACCTGATTGAAATTTGCAATTACTGCGGCTTGACGGCCGCTTCGTCGTGCCGTTGCTGCTCTTGCCGAGCATGCTCACGGCGGAATTCTTCCAGCAATGCACGGGACGTCTTGTCCAGCGCGCATTGCGCCAAAAGGTCGGGCCGCCGCAGCCAGGTCCGTCCCAGCGACTGCTTCAGGCGCCAGCGGCTTATCGCCGCGTGGTCGCCGGAGAGCAGCACCTCCGGCACGTCACCCAGTGCGTCATGCACCGGCTTCGCGTAGTGCGGACAGTCGAGCAGTCCGTTCGAGAACGAATCCTGCTCGGCGGACTGCGCGTCGTTCAACGCGCCTTCCTGCAAACGGCCGACCGCGTCGATGACCACCGCGGCGCCCAGCTCGCCCCCGGACAGCACATAATCGCCGATGGAGAGCTCCTCGTCGACCTCGTGCGCCAGCAGGCGTTCGTCCACACCCTCGTAACGCCCACAGAGCAAGGCGATGCGCGGCAGTTTCGCCAGCGCTTCCACCCTGCCCTGCGTCAGCCGCGCTCCCTGCGGACTGAGGTAAATCACGTGCGCCGGTTCCGGCGCCGCCTCGCGCATGGCCTTCAAGGCCGCCCGCAAGGGTTCGATCAGCATCACCATCCCGGGTCCGCCGCCGCAGGTGCGGCCGTCCACGGTACGGTAGTTGTCGGTGGCGTAGTCGCGCGGGTTCCAGGTTTCCACCTGCAACAACTGCCGCTGCTGCGCGCGTCCCACCACACCGACCGCGGCGCACTGGCGCATGAAGTCGGGAAACAGCGTGACGACGTCGATGCGCATCGGATCCTCGATTCCTAGAACTCCGGATCCCAGTCCACCACCATGCGTCCGCCGGACAGGTCCACCGAACGCACGTAAGTCCCCTGGACGAAGGGCACCAGCCGCTCGCGCGTACCGTCCCTCACCACCACCACGTCGTTCGCGCCGGTGGCGAACAGGTGGCTCACCCGTCCCAGCGCCACGCCTTCCGTGGTGACGACCTCCAGACCCTCGAGGTCGACCCAGTAATACTCGTCCCTGGCCGGAGGCGGCAGCAGCTCGCGGGCGACATGGATGTCCTTGCCCACCAGCGCTGCCGCGGCGTCCCGTTCATCCACGCCGGGCAACTGGCAGATCAGCCCCTTGCCCTGCGGACGACCGGTGACCCCGGCGATCTCCATCACCTCGCCCGGCGCCTTTTCGAGCAGCCAGGGCTGGTACTTGAAGATCTGCGTGCGGGGCTCGGTCCAGGATTCGATCTTGAGCCAGCCCTGCACGCCATACAGCCCGACGATGCGTCCGACCAGGACGCGCCGACCGGCTGCGGCCATGCTTAGGCAGCAGCCTGCTGCTTGCCGGCTTCCTTGAGCAGCGCGGCGACCTTGTCGGTCAGCTGGGCGCCCTTGCCCACCCACTCGTTGACGCGCTCGACGTTGAGCTCGAGGCGCTTGTCCTTGCCGGAGGCGACCGGGTTGTAGAAGCCCACGTTCTCGATGCTGCGACCGTCGCGCTTGTTGCGCTGGTCGGTCACGACGACGTGGTAGAACGGACGGCCCTTGGCGCCGCCGCGCGAAAGACGAATCTTGACCATAAGTAAAAGCTCCAGAGGTGCCGGCTGCGCCGGCAGCACGCACGGGATCCGCGCGCGGTAAACGCGGCATTTTAGTGGATTTTCGGTAAAAGGGAAGCCCTTGGGCGGGCTATCCAAAGGGGCCGCCGCCGTCGACGGCCCCGAATGCGCCAGGTGGTCAGCGCATCGGCGGGAAACCGCCGCCCATCCCGCCCATGCCCTTCATGGCCCCGCGCATCTGCCGCATCAGGCCCTTGGTGCCGCCCTTGGAGAGCTTGGACATCATCTTCTCCATTTGCATGTACTGCTTGAGCAGGCGGTTGACGTCGGCCGGCTGGGTGCCCGAGCCGCGCGCCACGCGGGCGCGACGCGAACCGTTGAGCAGGTCCGGATGGCGGCGCTCCTTCGGCGTCATCGAGCCGATGATAGCCACCATGCGCTTGAGCTCGTTGTCGTTGACCTTGGATTTGACGTTGTCGGGCAGGTTGGCCACGCCCGGCAGCTTGTCCATCAGGCCGGCCAGGCCGCCCATGTTGTTCATCTGCTCGAGCTGGTCGCGCATGTCGTTCAGGTCGAAGCGCTTGCCCTTCATCACCTTCTGGGCGAGCTGCTGCGCCTTTTCCTGGTCGACCTTGCGCTCGACCTCCTCCACCAGCGACAGCACGTCGCCCATGCCGAGGATGCGCTGCGCCACGCGATCGGGATGGAACGGCTCCAGCGCGTCGGTCTTCTCGCCGGCGCCGAGGAACTTGATCGGCCGGCCGGTGATGTAGCGCACCGAGAGCGCGGCGCCGCCACGGGCGTCGCCGTCGGTCTTGGTCAGCACCACGCCGGTCAGCGGCAGCGCCTCGCTGAAGGCCTTGGCGGTGGTCGCCGCGTCCTGGCCGGTCATCGAGTCGACCACGAACAGCGTCTCGACCGGGGTGATCGCGGCGTGCAGCGCCTTGATCTCGCCCATCATCGCCTCGTCGATGTGCAGGCGGCCGGCGGTATCGACCAGCAGCACGTCGACCACCTCGCGGCGGGCGGCGGCGATCGCTGCCTTGGCGATATCGACCGGGTTCTGTCCGGCCTCCGACGGGAAGAACTTCACACCGACCTGCTCGGCCAGCGTGCGCAATTGCTCGATGGCGGCCGGACGGTAGACGTCGCAGCTGACCACCATCACCTTTTTCTTCTTGCGCTCGGTCAGGAAGCGGGCGAGCTTGGCCACCGTGGTGGTCTTGCCCGCGCCCTGCAGGCCGGCCATCAGCACCACGGCGGGCGGCTGCTGGGCGAGGCTGAGCTCGGCATTGGCCGTGCCCATCACCTTGGTCAGCTCGTCGCTGACCACCTTCACCAGCGCCTGGCCCGGCGACAGGCTCTTGAGCACCTCCTGGCCGACCGCACGCACCTTCACCCGTTCGATCAGCGCCTGCACCACCGGCAGCGCGACGTCCGCCTCCAGCAGCGCGATGCGCACCTCGCGCAGGGACTCGCGGATGTTTTCTTCGGTCAGCCGCCCGCGCCCGCGCAGGCGGTTGACGGTGGCGGAGAGGCGTTGGCTGAGCGACTCGAACATGACGGCGATGGCAATGGATTGGAACGACCGAGTATAGCGGAGGCCATCGGGCGGAACCTGCCGCGCACCGGATCCGTGCCACGGACTCCCGCTAGCCGCGCCCTTCCAGCCGCCGGTAGAGCAGCAGCGAGTACACGCACGGCACCAGCACCGCCAGCGCGAGCAGGCCGAAGGAAACCCACACCGGCGCGTGCGCGAGCGCACTGACCACGATGAGCAGCCCGCCGGCCGCGAACGTCCAGCCGCCCAGGCGATGGGTTCGCTCCCACACCTCGTCGCTGGTCAGCGTCCAGGGCGTGCGGATGCCGATGAAGAAATTGCGTCGCAGCTTGCCCATGTAGTTGCCGGCCACCATGAAGAACGCGCCCACGGCCAGCAGCAGGATCGTGTTCACCGGCACCGCATACCCCGCACCGACGAGCAGCACGGTGATGCCGAGCACCAGCACCACCCCCTGCACGGCCAGCATCACCGCGCCCCATGCGCTGGCGAAGGCGCCGACCCCGAAGCGCCTGGGCGCCAGCCCCGGCAGGCCCAGGGTGAGCAGGGCCAGCACCAGGATCATGCCCGGCGCGAACACCACGGCCACCAGCCGCGGCTGATGCCCGTTCACCTGTCCCGCCGCGTTCCAATGCGACGGAACTAGGGCCGGCAGCGCCGGATAGAGCCAGACGGCCACGCCCATCGCCACCAGCAGGAACACCGCCGTCACCCACAGCGTACGTGCGTACTTCATCGCTTGCCTCCCGTGGCCCCACCGGTCGGGAACAGGTCCAGCACCAGGCGGGTGAGGTCTTCCACCACGGTGCTGTTGAGCGAGTAGACGATGAACTGCCCGCGCCGCTCGGTGCGTACGAGGTCGGCCTGCTTGAGCACCGCGAAGTGGTGCGACAGCGAGGCCGGTGTGATGTCGAACGCCGTACCGATCTCGCCCGCACTCATGGCGCCGCCCTGCAGGCGCTTGAGGATGGCGCGGCGGGTGGGATCGGCGAGGGCGCGGAAGACGGCTTGCTGTTTCATGCGGACCGGAGGCGGGACTGGCACGTAGATATTTAGACAAATATCTAAATATAGCAAACCCACCCGTGGCATCCGCACCGGCGCCGGCTGGATTCCCGCCCCTCCGGCCCGTCGCGAAACCCGCCGTGCATTCACCCGTTCGCAGGCCGTGTGCCACACTTGTACGCCATGCTGCCCGCGCTCTCGATCGTCGCCATCGCCTGCTACCTGCTTGCCTCCGGCCTGCTCGCCTGGCCGCTGTTCGGGCGCGGGACGGCGACGCCGTCGCCGGCATGGCAGCGTCCTGCGCTGGCGATCGCCATGCTGGCGGTGCTGGCGCACGCCGGCGTGCTGCTGGGCATGCATCGGGGCGCGCTGGACCTGCACTTCTTCGCCGCGCTGTCGCTGGTCGCCTGCGTCGTTTCGGCGCTCACCCTGTTCGTCAGCCTCAGCCGCCCGGTCGCGGCGCTGGGCGTGGTGGTATTCCCGCTGGCTGCGGCGCTGCTGGCGGTCGACAGTTTCCTGGCACCGCCGACGATTCCGGTGGCGATGGGTTGGCAGATCAAGCTGCACGTCACGGTGGCGCTGGTGGCCTTCAGCCTGCTGTCGATCGCCGCGGTGCTGGCGATCGGCCTGGCCGTGCAGGAGCGCGGCCTGCGCCATCGGCAGTTCGGCCCCTGGCTGCGCGCGCTGCCGCCGCTGACGCTGACCGAAACGCTGCTGTTCCGCATGATCGGCGCAGGCTTCGCGCTGCTCACGCTGACCCTGGTCACCGGCGCGCTGTTCGTCGGCAACCTGTTCGGGCAGCACCTGGTGCACAAGACCGTGCTCTCGATCGTCGCCTGGCTGGTGTTCGGCCTGCTGCTCTACGGCCGCTGGAAACACGGCTGGCGCGGCCGCCGCGCGGTCAACCTGACGTTGATCGGCATGGCGGTGCTGGTGCTGGCGTTCTTCGGCTCGAAGTTCGTGCTGGAGCTGATCCTGCACCGGCCGCTGCCGCGGCTGTAACACGCAAGACCGCGCAGGATGGGCTTCAGCCCACCGTCCTTGCCGGCATCGAGGCTGGTGGGCTGAAGCCCGCCCTACGCCCACCCTACGGCGAGTCAGGCGTCGCGGCAGGCGTCGATGGCCTGGGACAGGCGCTCCACGCCGACGACCTCCATCTCGCCCACCTTGCCCTTCTTTGGCGCGTTGGCCTTGGGCACGATGGCGCGGCGGAAGCCGTGGGTGGCCGCTTCCTTCAGGCGCTCCTCGCCGTTGGGCACCGGGCGGATCTCGCCGGAGAGGCCGACCTCGCCGAAGGCGATGGTCTTGTCCGGCAGCGGCCGGTCGCGCAGCGAGGAGAGCACCGCCAGCAGCACCGGCAGGTCCGCCGCGGTCTCCTGCACGCGGATGCCGCCGACCACGTTGACGAACACGTCCTGGTCATAGGCCGCCACGCCGCCGTGCCGGTGCAGCACCGCCAGCAGCATCGCCAGGCGGTTCTGCTCCAGG
The DNA here is from genome assembly GCF_049727805.1 of Frateuria sp. YIM B11624. Taxonomy (NCBI): domain Bacteria; kingdom Pseudomonadati; phylum Pseudomonadota; class Gammaproteobacteria; order Lysobacterales; family Rhodanobacteraceae; genus Frateuria; species Frateuria sp. YIM B11624. The sequence continues at coordinate 2,317 of NZ_JBCNYA010000020.1, read as the reverse complement.
CCCAGCGCCACGCGGCGCGGATTGCCGAGCGACGACTGGTCGACCAGCGCCTGCACTTCGACCAGCAGCGGACGGGTGCCCTCGCGGGTGACCATTACCGCGCTACCGGAAGTCGGTCCCGCATGCGCGGAAAGAAAGATCGCCGACGGGTTGGGCACTTCGCGCAGGCCCTTGTCGGACATCGCGAACACGCCCAGTTCGTTGACTGCGCCGAAGCGGTTCTTGAACGCGCGCAGCACGCGGAAGCGGCTGCCCGACTCGCCTTCGAAGTACAGCACCGCGTCGACCATGTGTTCGAGCACGCGCGGGCCGGCAATGCCGCCCTCCTTGGTCACGTGGCCGACCAGGAACACGCTCGTGCCGGTCTCCTTGGCGAAGCGCGTGAGCTTGGCCGCCGACTCGCGCACCTGGCTGACCGATCCCGGCGCCGCGGTGAGCAGTTCGGTCCAGATCGTCTGGATCGAGTCGATCACCAGCACGTGCGGCCGCGTGGCGATCGCCTGTTCGAGAATGCGTTCGATGCAGGTCTCGGCCAGCGCCTGCAGCGGCTCCAGCGGCAGGCCCAGGCGCTGCGCGCGCGCTGCCACCTGCGAGAGCGATTCCTCGCCGGTGACGTAGACGCTGGCCAGGTGCGCGCCCAGCGTGCCGAGCATCTGCAACAGCAGCGTGGACTTGCCGATGCCCGGATCGCCGCCGATCAGCACCACCGACCCCTGCACCAGCCCGCCGCCCAACACGCGATCGAGCTCGCCGATGCCGGTATGCGTGCGCGCCTCGGTGGTCAGCGCCACCGCGGTGAGCGGCGTGACCCTGGCCGAACCGGCCGCATTGCCGGCGTAGCTGGAACGCTGTGCGCCCACCGAAGCCTTCGCCGTGGACGCCGGCGCCAGCACCACTTCACTCAGCGTGTTCCACACGCCGCACTCGACGCACTGGCCTTGCCACTTGGAGTGCTCCGCACCGCAATCGGTGCAGACGTAGGCGGTCTTGGCTTTGGCCATGGGAGATTCCGGTAGTCGATGTCGGGGAGCTTAGCCCTCGCCGCTCGCACGGGGCGAGACGGCGGGCGACGGCTTCATATGTAGGAGCGCATCCCGCGCGTACGCGCGGCATGGTGGCGCATGGACGTCGCGCACGACGCGCTACGCCATGCGGTGGTCAGCTCTCGTCCTCGACGAACAGCACGCGCCGGGTCATGCCGCAGGTGAGGTCGTAACTGATCGTGCCGGCATGGCGGGCGATGGTTTCCACCGGCAGGTCCCCGCCCCACAGGGTGACGCGGTCACCGACTTTCGCCTGCGGCACCTCGCGCAGGTCGAGCGTGATCAGGTCCATCGAGACGCGGCCGATTAACGGCACGCGGGTGTCGCCCACCAGTACCGGCGTGCCGCTGGCGGCGCTGCGCGGGTAGCCGTCGCCGTAGCCGACGGCGGCAACACCGACCGGCATGTCTTCCGGGCAGGTCCAGGTGCCGTTGTAGCCGATCGACTCGCCGCGGCGCACCGTGTTGATGGCGATCAGCCGCGTGGCGAGCGTCATCGCGGGACGGAAACCGAAGTCCGCGCCGCTCTTCCCCTCCACCACCGACAGCCCGTACAGCAGGCCGCCGGTACGCACCCAGTCGACGCGTGCCTCCGGCCAGCCGAGCACGGCGGCCGAGTTGGACAGCGAACGCGGTCCGGCCAGACCGCAGATCGCCTCGGCGAAGCGCTCGATCTGCTCGCGCGTCCGCTCGCCGTCGAAGACCTCCGATTCGGCGAAGTGGCTGAGCAGGCCGATCTCGGGGTCCAGCCCCGGCATCGCGGCCAGTCGCGCGTGCACCTCGGCGACGCGCTCGGGCGCGAAGCCCAGCCGATGCATGCCGCTGTCGATCTTCAGCCAGGCACGCAGGCGGCCACGGCCGGCGCGGGCCTCGGCGAGCCACGGCAGTTGTGCATCATGGTGGATCGCCGCGTCCAGTTGCAGGCGTTGCATCTCGGCGATGTCGCCGGGCTGGTCCGGGCCGGACAGCACCACGATGCGCTGGCGATGCCCAGCCGCACGCAGGCGCAGGCCGTCGCCCAGGGCCGCCACGGCGAAACATTCGGCGTCCGCATCGAGCGCACGGGCCACGCGCTCCAGGCCGTGGCCGTAGGCATCGGCCTTGACCACCGCCATCACCCGCGCGGGTGCCGCCATCGCCTTGATGCGGGCGAGGTTGTGGCGCAGTGCGCCGAGATGGATGGTGGCGGTCGTGGTGCGGCTCATGGGGTGCAGCGGGGAACGGGGAACGGGGAACGGGGAACGTCGAGTGCACGGCAAGCCGGCGCGCCGGCGC
>NZ_JBCNYA010000019.1:0-78970 GCF_049727805.1 Frateuria sp. YIM B11624 | reverse complement strand
CCCCCCCCCCCCCCCCCCCCCCCCCCCCCCCCCCCCCCCCCCCCCCCCCCCCGCCGCCGCCGATGCCGCGGTATCCGGCGGCCTGGGCACCACCGGAGCCCTCCGCGAGCACCGTACCGTCGGGAACGATCGAGATCGTGGCGGAGATCTCGCGCGAGCAGTCGCTGCTGGTCACGTCGCACATCGACAGGATCGCGTCCGGGTGCCAAGTGCTGGTGTCGTAGCGGTTTTCCGCGACCATGCCGCTGCAATCCGGTTCCAGGTTGCCGTAGAACAGGTCCAGGTCGCCGGCACAGTTTTTCTGCAGGCCGTTCTTGAAGGCGGCCAGCATCTGGTTGGCGAGCTGGAAGTCGAAGTCGTCGTCCGGCAGGGTGCCGCCAAGCTGCGTCGGCCAGCCACGCTGGAATACGTGCTCGTCGAACACGGAAACCGGCACCGCGCGCAGGGTCTCGGAGGCCTCGAAGGCCTGCTGGTGGCGCGCCGCGTTGGTGACCAGGCGCATTTCCATCAGCGTGCCGCGCATGGCGATCACCGCGACCAGCGAAAGCACCACCAGGAATACCAGGCCGACGAACAGCGCGATGCCGCGCTGGCGGGAGCGGGTCATGGACATGTTCATCGGGAGGCCACCAACATGCGGATGCGGTTGCGAAGTTGCACCACCTGGGTCAGCTGCGTACGGGCGAACTGCCACGGCTTGGTGCCGGCCACGGAAAAGCCAGTGCAGCCGGTGGTCGTGGTGGAGCCATCGCTGACCGTGTATGAGCAGTTGCCCGCGGTGAAATTGCCGGTGTGCGGCATCGAAATGTCGCGCTGCTGCGACACCGCCACCATTCCCACCTCGACCGCAATGACCCGCGGCCACTCGTCGGCCGTTATCGTGCTGGCGTCCTCGTAGGGGTCTCCGGGCACGATCTCGTCGAAGTCGGTACTCGTGATGCCATAGCGGAACTGCAATTGTTCGACGCCTTCCACCAGCGGCTCTTCGGTGAGGTTGCCGGTGCTGTCCAGGCGCATGCGCATGAGCGTGGGGATCGGATTGCCATCATCATCTGCGGCGTCGCAGTGGGAGGTGTCGGTTCCCCCGTCCGGGTTGCTGCAGGGCCGCAGGTAATACATGTCCAGGCGGTACGGATAAACGTAGCGGCCGATGGCCGAGGCCGGAGGCGTGGTCGGCACCGTATCGCTGCCCTGGAACAGTGCCGCCTGCTGGCCGATCGCCGACACCAGGTACACCTGCTTGGGCAGGGCGGCGATGGTCGTGCTGGCGGCGGGATCCATGCCGTCGGCGTCCACGTAGCGCGTCACGAGCACGTCCGAGCCCTTGACGTAATCCTTGTCGTCCACGCAACCGGCGATCGGGAAGGTCGCGCCGCCCTCGTAGCCGTAGACACCCTGGCGGGTGTTGAGGATCCAGTCCGCCTTGCAGTCGCCACGGGCGACGACCGCAGGAGTCCCGGTGACCACGCCGCCCGGGTTGCCGCCCCAGAAATCGGCCATGCGCAGCGACCAGCCGATGCGGTCGGAGGCAAAGCGCACGTTCTGCTGCAGGATGTTGGTGCCCTGCTGCAATTGGTAGGACTTGCGGTTGGCCAGCAGCACCTGGATCAGGCCCGCGACCACGATGAGGCCGAGCACCATCGCGATCATCATTTCGACCAGCGAGAAACCGGCGATTCGGCGGGAACGGTTCATGCCCATGCGCGGCGTCCTCATGGCAGCATGCTGAAGCTGTAGGTGCCGTTGTCCGCGGCGGTCAGCTGCTTGTCGCCGTTGAGGTCCAGGCCGTTCCAGGACACCGTGATGGTGAAGGTGCCGAGTTTGGCGTCGCGTGTCACCGTGGCGGCGGGCGCGCTCTGGGCGGCGATCGTGCTGGTCTTGAGCCTGTTCAACCAGGCCTGCAGGTCCCGCTTGGCCTGGCTGCAGGCATCATTGCTCTTGCAGGCAGCCGGATCGGGCGCGACCGAGCCGTTGTAGAGGTAGTAGCTGCTGCTGCCGTCGGCCGGGTCGATGGCCTTGGGATTGGCGCGCATGGCATCAGCCAGGCTGCGCGCCTGGATGATCGCGCTGGTGCGCGAGCTGGATTCCTTGGTGAACTGGGCGCCCTTGGTCTGCAGCAGCGCCAGGCCCAGCAAGCCGATGCCGAACACGACGATCGCGACCATCACCTCGATCAGCGAAACGCCGCGCTGGCTGCGCGGTGCGTAACGATTCATTCCAGCCCCCTTCCGGATCACGCCGATTCCAGCATAGGCGACCGCGTGCCGCCTGCCAGGGGGTGCCGGACGAATGGCAGGTTTTTCCCGACGAGCGGCATCCGGGCCACGCCCGGATGTGGCATGCGTCACACCAGTTGGGCGCGCGTGACCACTTCCACCCGGTTGCGGCCTGCGTCCTTGGCCCGGTACATGGCGGTGTCGGCACGGCGGACCAGTTCCGGCAGGTCGTCGACCTCGTGTTCGGCCTCGGCGGCGCCGACGCTGGCGGTGATCTCCAGGCCCGGGGCCAGGCTGCCCAGCGGCAGCGACTCGACCTTGCGGCGCAGGCGCTCGGCAATCTGCATGGCCACGTCCATCGAAGTGTTGGGCAGCACCACCAGGAACTCTTCGCCACCCAGCCGGCCCATCATGTCGAACCGGCGCAGGGCCTGCTTGCAGGCTTGCGCGACACGCATCAGCACCTGGTCGCCCACCGCGTGGCCGAAGGCGTCGTTGACCGTCTTGAAGTGGTCCACGTCCAACACCAGCACGCACAGGGGCTCGCCGGTAGCGCCGGCGTGGTCCAGCGCGCGGCGCGCCAGTTGCTCGATGTGGCGGCGGTTGGCGATGCCGGTGAGCGGGTCGGTCATGGCCATCCGGTGCAGCTTGCGCGAGCGGCGGAACTGGCGCAGCGCGAGCCACACCAGCAGCAGGATCAGCACGCCGCCGAGCACCAGCGCCAGGCGCTGCCAATGGCGCACGCGCTCGAGCGATTCGAGCTGCTGCTCCTTCAGCGCGCGATCGGCAGCCAGACGGCGGTTCTCCTGGTCGCGCTGCGCGGTCTGGAACTGGTAGTTCATCAGCGTCGCGTTGTCCGAGTGCGCCTTGCGGTCGAGCGCCTCGCGCACCTTGACCAGCCGCCGCAGGTCCGCCACTTCCAGCTCCAGATGCCCGAGCGCCTGGTAGCTGCGGGCACGGGCGTCGAGCAATTCGGCCAGGTAGCGCAGGTTGCCGCTCTGCTGCAGCAGTTGCTCGGCCTGGGCGTACTCGCCGATGGCCTCGGCATGCTGGCCGAGGCCCGCGTGCGCCTCGGCGGTCTGCAGCAGGACCATGTCGCGGTTGGACCGATCGCCCATGCGCGCGAACCCGGGCTCGGCCTTGGCCAGTTCGCCCAGCGCCTCGCGGTAGCGCCCCTGCAGGTTGTCCACCTGCGCCAATCCCAGGTGGATGCTTGCCCCCCGCGTGCGGCTGTCGACCGCATGGGCCAAGGCCAGCGCCCTGCGCAGGTGGCCTTCGGCAGCAGGCTGATTGCCCGCTTCGCTTTCGAGGAAGCCCAGTTCCATGTGCGCGGCAAGCTGCTGCGCACGGTCGTGGCGTTGTTCGCCCAGGCGCAGCAGCTTGTCCAGGTAATCGCGGGCCTGTGCCTCCTCGCCGAGCCGGCGGTAGGCCACGGCGATGTTGAACAGGTTCTGCTCGCTCTCGATCGGCGCCCCGCTGCTTTCGTAGAACTTCTGCGCCTCCAGGAAATCCACCAGCGCCAGCGCGTGCTCGCCCAGCAGCGACTGCACGCTGCCGCGCCAGGTCAGCCCGTCGGCGACCAGGCGCGGGTTCTCGTGGCTGCGCGCCAGCTGGATGCCGGCATCGTAGTCGGCCAGCGCGTCACGCGACGTGGTCAGCGCCTCCTGGTTGGCGCCGCGGCAGAAATGGAAGTTGATCTCGGCGTCCACGTAACCGAGGCGGCGGGCATCGGCGATACCCTGGTCCGCATAGGCAATGCCCTGCTCGGGCGGCGCGTCCAGGCCCATGATGCAGTACATGTAGCGGTAGCGGAGCTCGCGCCGTGCGTCGCCGGGCGGCACCAGCTGCTTCATGTGTGCCAGTGCCTCGAGTACGCCGACCTGGGTGTCCGGCGCGATCTCGCCCCGCTCCAGCTTGCCGGCGTACTGGTCGAACGCCGCCGCCTGATCGGGCGTCGCAGCCGCGAGCGCCTGCCCCAGCAGAAGGGAGAGCAGCAGCGACGACGCGAATCGCAGCGCCAGCTTTGCTCGAGGTGTCGGTGTGGGCAAGGCAGGAAATCCGATGGGCGCCCTATTCCCTGGCGAGCTCTGGCGGTGTATGCCTCCCGTCTAGCGGCAGGAAGCGCGGAAACTGTAGCGGGTGAAGGGGGACACCAGGTTTGAGGAACAGGGACAAAGCGAAAAATAAAGGGACGAATCGGGATGAAATCCACGAACAGCGCGGGTTTCGAGCGCGCTGAGCGCGTCGGCGGCGACGTGGCGTAGGTTTGCAGAATCGGGCGCCGATTCCACCTCACGGACAGTACGTTTGCAAATTGAAGCCGGCCGAGGGGCCGGCTTTTTTTGTCTTCGAAGGACCGTTGAGGCGAGTGCGAAAGGGCTTCGAAGCGCGTCAGCGCGCCGGCGGCGCGCCGGGCGGGTCACAGGCGGCGTCCAGGCGGGCGCCCATTTGCTCGAGGTGGCTGACCAGGTGCTCCAGCTGGTCGACGTCCAGGCCCGTGATGGCCGTGTGGTCCTGGGCGTAGATAAAGGCGTCCAGGTGCTCCTGGAGCGAGTAGCGGGCGGCCAGCAGCCTGGCCTCCTGCATGAGCCAGCGACGCCGGGTAAGCCCCAGCGGACCTTGCTTGCGACGGATGGTGGCGATGTCAGGCACGGTGGCGCTGGCCAGGAGCCGTCTGACACGGGTGACGCGTGCTTCATTCATCGGGTGAGTCCCCTGTTGTGGTGACTCAGACCCGGGCTGCGCGCTTGGCATAGCGCAGGACCGTGGCCTGGGGCAGCCCTTCCACCAGGAGTTCGTAAAGCAGGCTGACCAGCTCGGCGTGATCCGGCGGGGACAGCACCTTGTTGCCCAACGCCTCGCTGGCAAGCTGCATCGCCATCATCAAATCTTCACGTCTCAAGGGCTGCGAAGCCTGATCTGGCGCGGTTTGCGCGGCTCTCTCCACGTCGCCGAGCCCGGTCGCAAGCCATTCCATGCGGACGCCAGCGGCCAGGCACAGGTTGGCCATCGCCATGAACGGAGCCTCCGCGACCCCCCGCTCGTACTTGTTGAGCATGTCGGTGGACCGTCCGGCGGTTTCTGCCGCCTTTTGGCGGGATGGCAGCCGATCAAGCACCGCCGATAGGCGCCGTCCGAGTTCCTCGCGGTAAGTCGGACGCTCCATCTGAGTTTGATCCACACCATCCGACATAGACATAAGCCTTTGAATTACCTACTCCGAACAGGCTACGCCGCCGATTGTCGGTGCGGCATGAACCCGGATGCCGCTTATCTGCTTGACCGTACCGCTGATAAGCGTATATTCGTGCCCTAGACATAACCCATAGATCACAAGGGGAAACCGGGGGACATGAGCCGCAAGACCGCACTCACGCCGGACCAGGTACGCCAGCAACTTCGTCAGCGGGGCAAGACGCTGACGCAATGGGCCGAGGAACGCGGCTACGACCGCAAGGCGGTGTATCGCGTCATCAACGGGGCCGACAAGGCCTACTACGGCCGCGCCCACGAAATCGCGGTCGCGCTTGGCCTGAAGGTGCCCGAAGGGGAGCCTAGCACCCCCGAGAACGGCCGCAATATGCGGCAGAGCGCGGCGGCGTAGACATGGGCGCCCTCTACGCCAACCCGGTGAACCGGGCATCGAGCGCGCCGATGGACGTGCTACGTGACGCCGCTGCTCGGCTCCCAAAAGGCAAGTGGGAGGCGGGCGCAAGCGCCATCGCGGCTGTAGTCGCTCTGATCGAGGTGTGCGAACACGCGACCTGCCAGTGCCCCCGCGGCGCGTGGCGCACCGCAGAGCACCCGTATGGTCAGCACCAGCGCGACTGCCACCTCGCGGGCATTCCTGCCGCCCTCGCACGCATCGGCGGTGCCGCATGACCCGTCGCAAAGCCGGCGCGTCCCTCTCGGGCGACCTGTTCGAGATCCCGCAGCGCCCCGCGCCGCTGCCCGGCTCAATGGATTTCCGCCCCGTCGTCTGCGAGCTGCTCTCCAACATGCTGGCCGAGGCTCACCGCGCCGGCATGGACCGCCACGAAGTGGCCGCACGCGCCTCCCGCCTTACGGGCAAGGACGTCACCAAGAACATGATCGACGGCTACACGGCGCCGGCCCGCGAGGAGTTCAACTGCCCGCTGTGGCTCGGCCCCGTGCTGGAGATCGTGTGTTCCAGCACGCCGCTGAGCAGCTGGTCGGCAAGCGTGCACGGTGGCCGGATCCTGGTCGGCGCCGAGACGCTCGACGCCGAGATCGGACGCCTCATGCGCGAGCGTGAGCAGACGGACGCCCAGCTGAGGGTCCTCAAGGATATGCGGCGGAGGGTGCCGTGATGGCCGACGGCAACCTGCAGCTGGCCGAACGCTGGTACACCGGCGCCGAGCTGGTCGGGCTACCGGGCCTTCCAGGCACCGACCGGAACATCCGGGCCAAGGCAGACCGCGAAGGCTGGACGTCCCGCCCGCGCGCCGGACGTGGCGGTGGCCGCGAGTACGCATTGAGCGCGCTGCCGCCGGCCACCCAGGCCGCGCTGCTGCTGCGCGAGCGCCCGGTCCAACCGCTGGCGTCGCGCAACACCCTGGCGCCGAGCGACGAGCAGATCCGCTCGGCCTGGCAGCGCTACGAGCAGGCCAAGCAGCCGATGAAGGACGTCGCGCAGATGCGCCTGCAGGCGATTCAGTCGGTGCATCGCCTGGTGGCCAACAACGTGCCGCTGATGCAGGCCCGCGAGACGGTCGCGGCGCAGCTGCAGCGCGACGGTGTACGCGGCGGCAGCGCTGCCAGCCTCGCCCGCTGGCAGCAGGACGTCGCCAACACGGCGCCGCACAACTGGCTGGCCCTGTTGCTGCCGCACTACACCGGGCGCACCGCCACGGCCGAGATCGAGCCCAAAGCGTGGGAGCTGTTCAAGGCCGATTACCTGCGCCTGGAACAGCCCACCGCGAGCAGCTGCTACGACCGCCTGCAGCGCATCGCCGCGACGCGCGGCTGGACCCTGCCCAGCCTCAAGACCTTCACCCGCCGCGTGGAGCGCGAGCTGCCGCGCGCGGTGCGCGTACTGGCCCGCCAGGGCGAGGACGCGCTGCTGAAAACCTACCCGGCCCAGGAGCGCGATCGCAGCATGCTCGCCGCGCTGGAAGGCGTGAACGCGGACGGCCACCGCTGGGACATCCGCGTGCGCTTCCCGGACGGCACCGAGGGCCGACCGTGCATCCTCGGCTGGCAGGACCTACACAGCGGCAAGATGCTGGCCTGGCGCCTGTGCGACCACGAATCCAGCGACGTGGTGCGCCTGTCCTTCGGCGACATGGTGCGCGCCTACGGCGTGCCCGGCAGCGTGTACCTGGACAACGGCCGCGCCTTCGCCAGCAAGTGGATGACGGGCGGCACGCCCAACCGCTACCGCTTCAAGGTGCGCGAGGAAGACCCCACCGGCGTCATCACCACGCTCGTCGGCGCCGACAACGTGCACTGGGTCACCCCGTACCACGGCCAGGCCAAGCCCATCGAGCGCGCCTGGCGCGACTTCTGCGATCGCATCGCCAAGCACCCGGCCTTTGAAGGCGCCTATGTGGGCAACAGCCCTGTCGCCAAGCCGGAGAACTACGGCAGCCGCGTGGTCGAGTGGGAGACCTTCGAGCGCGTGGTGAACGAGGAGATCCACGCCCACAACGCCCGCATGGGCCGGCGCACCCGCGTCTGCGCGGGGCGCAGCTTCGACCTGGTGTTCGCCGAGAGCTACGCCCGGGCGACGGTGCGCAAGGTCAGCGAGGAGCAGCTGCGCCTGCTGTTGCTGGCCGCCGAGGCGGTCACCGCCAACACGGTCGACGGCAGCGTGCGCCTGGCGGGCAACCGCTACTGGCATGAGGCGCTGTCCGAGCACGCCGGCCGCAAGGTGGTGCTGCGCGTCGACCCCTGGCACCTGCAGGGCGTGGCCCACGTGTACGGCCTGGACGGCACGTACATCTGCGCGGCCGATTGCGTAGCCGCCGTCGGCTTCGCCGACGTCAACGCGGCCCGCGAGCACCTGCGCGGCCGCAAGCAGTGGCGCCGCGCGGCCAAGGACATGCTGGCTGCCGAGAAGCTGATGGACGCCGCCCAGGTGGCCGCCCAGCTTCCCGAAGTCACGCCGCCCTCGCTACCCACTGCCGGCGTCGTCGCGGGGGTGTTCGGCCTGCACGGGAAGAAACCCGAACCGCAACCGCAGCGCCCGGCCGCTACCGGCACCGATGGTCCGAGCCAGCTCGACCTGCAGATGTTCGAGCGCGCCAGGCGCATGAAGGAAGAACAGCTTTAAAGCGCCCCGGCGGGTGTTGGCGCACCCGCCGGGACTAGGCAGCAGTAACCAAGCAAGGGGATCAACCAATGAATGACACCGCTACCGTTCCGCAAATCTATCAGGGCGACGATGTGCTCCGGGAGAAGGTCCGCGCCGCGATGGCGCGCGACAGCAAGAACCTGAGCCAGGCCGTCATCGCGAAAGAGGCCGGCATCAGCGCCACCACCTTCAGCCAGTGGCTGGGCAGCAAGTACGCCGGCGACAACGAAGCCGTCGACACCAAGGTGCGCCTGTGGCTGGAGGCGGCGGACGCCCGCCGCGCCGCCGGCAACGTAATGCCGACCGTGCCCGGCTTCGTGGCCACGCCCACCGCACTGCGCGTCCTCGGCCTGCTCGGCTACGGCCAGATGGCGGGCGACATCGTGATCGCCTTCGGCAACGCCGGCGTGAGCAAGAGCAGCGCATGCGAGTACTACCGCGAGAGCAGCCCCAACGTGTGGATCGCCACGATGGAGCCCTCGACCCGCGGCGTGGTCACCTGCCTGCAGGAGATCGCCGAAGCCCTGGGACTGGACACCAGCGGCGGCGCCCGCGCACTGGTCAAGCGCATCAACAAGCGGGTGACGGGCACCCACGGCCTGCTGATCCTGGACGAGGCGCAGCACCTCTCGTTCGACGCGCTCGACCAGGTGCGTGCGATCCACGACGCCACCGGCATCGGCATCGCCTATGTCGGTAACGAGGGTCTGTTCTCGCAGATCACCGGCGGGCGCAACGCGGCCAAGCTGGACCGCCTCAACAGCCGCATCGGCAAGCGCCTGCAGCTCAAGCAACCCACCGAGGCCGACGTGGTCGCGCTGATCCAGGCGTGGGGCATTACCGACGAGAAGTGCCGCGTGACGCTGATGCAGGTCGCCCGCGGTGCCGGCGCCCTTCGCACGCTCACCAAGACCCTGCGCCTGGCCAGCATGAACGCCAACGCGGAAGGCCGCGCGGTGTGCTGCGAGGACGTGCGTGCGGCCGCGGTCGAGCTGGTGGACGGCGGCAGGTAACCACCCCGGTCAACGCGAGGCAGCCGCCATGCAACCCGACCTGTTCTGCAGCAAGGACCTGACGCCTGACACGGTGCTGGCGGTGTTGCAGCACTGCGTCGGCGAGGCCAACGGGCGCACCGCCGAGCAGCTGGTGCACACGATCACCGGGCGCACCGCGGAGGCCGACAAGCGCCGCCTGCGCCAGGTGATCGAGGCACTGCGCAACGCCGGGCATCCCGTCTGTGGGCATCCGGCGCACGGCTACTACCTCGCCGAGACCGACGAAGAACTGGACCGGAATTGCGGCTTCCTGACCGACCGGGCCATGACCTCCCTCCGCCAGGTGTGCGCGATGAAGCGCGTCGCCCTGCCGGACCTACGCGGGCAGCTGGGGCTGCCCCTGGAGAAAGACGCATGAACGCTTTGAAGGGGATTCAAGAGGCGATCGCGCTGCGCCTGCAGCGCAGCAGCGCGGCGGTGCAGGACCAGCTCAAGCTCGCCGGCAAGTGCGTGACCTTCCTGCACGTCCACGGCTGCACGGTGCAGCAGGTGACCGTGCGGCCGGACTACGTGGTGGTGGACATCAACCAGCCCAGCGACTGGCTGCAGGGCTCGATCAAGATCCGCCGCGTCAACGGCTTCCACCGGGAAACGGTGATGGTGGCCAAGGTGCTCGACTGCCAGGTGCAGTGGGTGGTGCGCGAGAAGCACCGCCTGCTGCAGCGCGAGGGCTGAGCGATGAAGTTCGCCGTCCACACCGACCAGGGCGTGTTCCACGTCGACGCCAAGAACCCGAAGGAAGCCCGGGAGATCGTGGAGAAGAAGCACGATGCCGTGATCTCGAAGGTGAAGGTTGCCGGCAACCAGCCTCGCCAGCGGGAGGGCTGAGCCATGCCCTCCACCAAGTCCGAGCTGCTGGTGGTGCTGACGGCTGCCGCCGGCCTGCCCATGAACCTCGACCAGATCATGGAGCAGCTGTCGGTAGGCACCGACCGCGCCGAGGTCGACGCACTGTGCCGCGCGATGAAGGACCAGGGCCAGCTCGTCGCCTCGATCGAGGACGGCCGGGTGGCCTACGCCCTGGCCGAGCCGGCACCCGCGTCCGCAACCATCAGCCACCTCCACGATCGGCGCGTCAGCGACCGTGAGACCACCATCGCGAAGGTGCGGCGGTTGCTGGAGAAGGCGACGGCGCCGATGACACCCGTCGAGGTGCAGGCGGCGCTGCCCGAGGAGACGCTGGACAAGGTCCTGCGCGCCCTGCACCTGGGCGAGCGCCGCGGTGACTTCCAGGCAACGCGCGACGGTGCACACGCCGAGGCCTACGCGCCCAAGGGCGGCATCGCCATTGCGATCGCCGCACCGGCCCCGGGCGAACCGCCGGCCGCGGCGCCCGACCCGGCGGTGGAGCCGACCACCGAAGGCCCGCGCTCTGCGGTGCGTCGCAAGGCCGAAGCGGCGCTTCACAAGGCCGAGCAGGCGCGCGATGCCTACCTGCAGTCGATCGTCGCCATCAAGCCCGTGTGGGACGCGCTGGAAGCCAACGTGACGGCCTGCCGCGAGGCCCTGGAGGCCATGCGCGATGAATGACCACGACGACGACGAGCTGCCGCCCTGGCTGGGCGAGCGCCTGCGCCAAGCCACCCACGACATTTACCGCGCCGAGTTCGAGCGCGCCCAAGACGAGGAAAGCAACCCATGTTCGAACTGATCGAGATCCCCGCCGGCCACCGCCGCGACGCCCAAGGGCGCCTGGTGCCGGAATCCAAGATCAAACCCATCGACAAGACGCGCGACGAGCTGGTGCGCGAGCTGTACGCCGAGGCCGAGGATCTGAACCGGCGCATGCGCGCCTTCAAGGCCCGCGTGCACCAGGACATCGCTGCGTTCGTGCAGCTGTCGGCCGAGCAGTACGACGTGAAGCTGGGCGGCGACAAGGGCAACGTGCACCTGACCAGCTTCGACGGCGAGTTCAAGGTGCTGCGCGCAATGGCCGAGCTGATCACTTTCGACGAGCGCCTGCAGTCGGCCAAGGATCTGATCGACGAGTGCCTGCGCGAGTGGACCGCCGACGCACGGCCCGAGGTTGCGCTCCTGGTGCAGGATGCCTTCCGCGTCGACGCCACCGGGAAGATCCGCACCGGCGCCGTGCTGGCGCTGCACCGCCTGGACATCCAGGACGAGCGCTGGCAGCGGGCCATGACTGCGATCTCCGAGGCGGTCCAGGTGGTCGGCACCAAGAGCTACGTCCGCTTCTACAAGCGCGACGCCAACGGCCAGTACAAGGCCCTCTCGCTCAACATCGCGGAGGTGTGACATGGCGCTGTCCAAAGCAGAATCCGCAAGCCAGATCCGCACGGTTGCCATCGACATGGTCGCGATGGAACGAACCCGGCAGATCCAAGAAGAGGGCTTCGACTTCGACCATGACGATCAGCATGCCGAGGAGGAACTGGCCGCCGCCGCTGCCTTCTTCATCACGCCTTCCACGTTGTGCCCGGACGTGTGCGTGAGTACCGAGGACTACGGCTTGGAGGTGATTCCGCTCCTCCAGTTGATCGGCCGTGGCGCTTGGAATGGCATCGATCGCGAGGATCTGGCCGACGCGTTCTACGAGGCGGCCTGCCCGGCTCTCGATCGTCGTATCAACGTCCTCACCAAGGGCCTCGCGCTCGGCGTGGCCGAGCTGGAGCGCCTGCTTCGGCTACGGGAAGCCACGGATCAGGGAGAGGACGCATGATCATCCTCCAGATCAATACCGCCGGCGCCTGGCGCGAAGTGCTGCACTTCGAGCCGGAGAACCGGGAGAAGGTTCTGGCCGGCCTGGCTGCGCTCGCCGGCGTTATCGGCGATAGCGCGCGCTGGTGCCTGCTGCATCAGGGCGGCAGGCACCACGGCAAGCGGGAATGGCTCCACGACATCGGCCAACGCATCCCCGAGTGGGCGTCGATCACGCCCGAGGAGCCGGCGCCGCTGCAGGACGTCGAGATCAGCGTGTTTGCCCCGGGCGACGACGAACCGACCACGTTCATGGCCTACCGCAAGCAGGCGGGCTCCGAGCTGTTCTACCTCAGCGGCACGCCCGACCAGGTGGTGCGCGGCGCGTATGCGTGGCGCGAGACCGGCCAGGCCGCGCCGCTCAGCCTGCGGAGGATGGTGGCATGAGCGCTCAGCACACGCCCGGGCCGTGGCGAATCGTGATCGATGGGACCTGCTCCGCCGCATGGCCGCACATCGTGGGCCCCAGCTTTGGTGAGGAGGAGTGTTGCGCTGGTGATGCCATCGCAGAACTCAGCAGCTGCTTCACTGAGAAATCCACGCGCGGCATGCCGGGCCCTTACAGCAAGAAACCGAGTCGCTTCCAGAAGACGGCGGACCATGACCAGATTATGGCTGACGCCCGCCTGATCGCGTCCGCACCGGAGCTGCTGGAAGCCGCGAAGGCTGCGCTGCCTTTCCTCCGTGACGAGGCGAGCAAGTATCCGGACGATGGTTCGAATGAGCCTCTGGAGGCGCTTCGCGATCTGGAAGCTGCTATCGCCCAAGCCACCGGAGAGCAGGCATGAAGGCCGGCATCCTGTTCCGCTGGGGCAGCCTGTGGGTGGGCGCGCACTGGTCGCGCGCCAACCGCCGGCTGTGCATCAACCTGGTCCCGTGCGTCACGCTCTGGATCTGCGCGCCTGGCGGGGTGACGCCATGACGGCCAAACCCAAGCTTTACCGCCCGTCCAACGGCACCGAAGGTGCCGGGTTCATCGACCACTGGTGCGGCAACTGTGCGCGCGACGCGGACGAGAACTGCCCGATCCTCGCGCGAACGTTCCAGCTCGACGTCACCGATCCGGAGTATCCGGCCGAGTGGTGCTACGGCGACGCGGGCGTTCCGCAGTGCACTGCCTTCGTGCCTGACGGTGAGCCCGTGCCGCCAGCGCGCTGCGAGCGGACCATCGACATGTTCGACGGGGTGACGCCATGAACCGCGCCGCCATCCTTCGCAAGATCAAGGCGTGCCTGCGCCTCGCCGCCTCGCCAAACGCCAATGAAGCGGCGGCAGCACTGCGCCAGGCGCAGGCCATGATGGCGGCATACGGCATCAGCCACGCCGAGGCGACGGACGTGCGCGAGGCCGAGGTGGGCACGCGTTGCCGCGGTGCCAACCCCACGCAGTCGCTCAGCTTCCTGGTATCGGTGGTGGCCGGTGGCTTCGGCGCCCAGGCGCTTTTCGTCCGCACGTGGGGTAAGACGGTCATCCGATTCCACGGTACGGACGGCGCCGCCGAGATCGCGGCGTACGCATTCACCGTCCTGCGCCGCCAGATGGACGCCGACCGGCTCAAGCACATTGCCCGGGTGCGCAAGCGGGGCAACCGCGAGGCTCGCGGCGAAACCTTCGCCTTGGCCTGGGTGAGCGCCATCTACCACCTGTTCCCCAAGGCCGAGCTGGCCGAGGAGAAGCGCAAGGCCATCGAGGACCTGGTGCGTCTGCGCTATCCAGACGCCACCACGGGCACCACCAGGGACCTGACCACTAAGGGCAAGGCCAACGACAACGACGCCGAGGCCGGCTATCTGGCAGGCAAAGCTGCGCAGCTGCACCGGGCGATGAAAGGCACGTCACCGCGTGCACTGGAGCACCAGTCATGAGCGACATTCACCACACCTGCCACTGGCCCGGCTGCACCCGCCGCGTGCCGCCGGCGCGCTGGGGCTGCCGCCCGCATTGGTTCGCGCTGCCGCTGCGCCTGCGCAACCGCATCTGGGCGGCTTACGTGCCCGGCCAGGAGATCACCAAGACGCCGTCCAAGGCCTACATCGAGGCCGCGAAAGAGGTGCAGGCCTGGATCGCCGAGAAGCAGCAGGAGGGCAACGGGCATGGCTGAGCGGGATCCGCGCATCGACCCGGCCTACCGCGACAGCGTGACCGTCGCCGGCGAGACCCGCGAGGTCGAGGCCGTCATCGGCGAGAAGGTGATCTACAGCTGGCCGGGCAAGATCGCTGTTCGCACGGTTTATCTGCCGGCTTGGCGCGCCTGGGCGGCGAAGGCCAGCGTGTGGCAGACGGGTGCGCCGGCGCCATGAGCTACCCGAAGTGTCCCGAGTTCCAGCAGGCGTCGACGGCTGACGTCGTGTGGTGGATCGCCCTCTGGATGTTCGACCACCGGCGACCGCCCAGCGCTAAGCAGATCAGGGACAGGTTCGGGATGAGCGAGGCGACCTCGCATCGATACGCGGCGCTGGCCCGCGAGAAGCACGAACAGATGATGGCCCGGGAGGGCAGATATGACGTACTCGAACCCAAAACCAACTGATCCGCGCGCCCGCGTGCGCCAGCTCGCGGCGATCCACGTGCTGGCGAAGAAGCGCCTGCGCATGGATCAAGACACCTACGTTGCGTTGCTGCAGCGCGTTGGCGGCGTGTCCAGCTCGGCCGACCTGGACGCGCGCGGCCGGGCCAAGGTGCTCGACGAAATGCGACGCCTGGCTGGCGAGGGCGAGAAGCAGATGGGCAACGCCGTGAGCCTGCCGGACGCGCCGCAGAACGTGCGCGAGGAGGTCGCCGGCATGGTGGCCAAGGTGGGCGCCCTCCTGGCGGAGCTGGGCAAGGGTTGGAACTACGCCCACGGCACCGCCAAGCGGATGTTCAAGGTGCAGCGCGTCGAGTGGCTGCGCCCGGACCAGCTGCACCGCCTGGTGGCGGCGTTGCAGATCAGCGCCAACCGGCAAAGGAGCAAGTGATGGCCGCGAAGCCGAAGAACGAACCGATGTGCGCAGTGAAGATCGGCTACCAGACTTTCCTGATGCCGGCCAGCGCCGGCATGAAGGTGGTGCAGCTGCTCAACCATGCGGTGGAGTGCAGGGAGAACTACGAACACAGCGGATATGTGTACGAGGCCGGCGAGCAGGTGAGCGTTTCCTATCGGAACGTGAAGAACGGCCAGATCAGGATGCCGCGCGGAAACATGGCCCCGGCACCGCGTCGCTTGACGAATCAGCTGCTGCAGCTCGGCTTGGACGACTGACGCCATGCACCCCGAAGAAGTCGAGGAGCGCCGAAGGCGCTGGAACGAACTGTGGCGCACGCGGTTCGTGAGCGAGGTGTCGAAGATCCGGCCCGTGTATCACGGGGAAATCCACCAGCTGCTGAAAGCCGCCTATTACCTGGGCACCAATGACGAGCGCAAGAAGCACGAACCCACGCGGCTAGGGGGCTGCGACTGATGAACGAACAGCACATTACGGACGAGCGCAAAAGGGGCCTTGAAATGGGCGCTGGGTTAAGCCGAATCGTCCTTCAGGAAATCAACAGCCTGCCGATCAGCGACGACTGCTTCGAAATGTTTTTGCTCAACCTCAATGCCGGCTTGCTGGGCTACGCGTCCGCGCGGTTGGGTGCCGAGCGCACGCGCGGCCTCCTCGGCACGATCCAGACGACGATGGAACATGGCATCGCGTCCGTGACGCCTGGCGCCTCGATCGGGGTGCACTGAGCATATGCACGTCGCCTGTCCCACCTGTGGCGAAGCCTTCCCGATCGGCGCCGGCTTCCATGACACCGATGGCAAGCGCTTCGGCATGCTGCTGGCCGGCATGGAGCCGACGCTCGGCCGAGCGGTGATCGAGTACCTGCCGCTGTTCAACCCGGCCAAGCAGAAGCTGCGCCTGTCCAAGGCGGTGAAGCTGGTCGAGGCGCTCGATGCGCTGGTGCGCGAGGGCAGCGTGTGCCGCGACGAGCGCAGCAGCGTGCGCCTGCCCGTCACCGTGGCCCAGTGGGTCACCGGCATCGAGCAGACGCTGGCGCAGCGCGCGCGGCTCACGCTGCCGCTGCAGAACCACCACTACCTGCGCACGATCGTCTACGGGATCGCCGACCAGGCCGCCGCGGCGAAGGAGCGCCAGACCGAGGCGGACAAGCGCGCCGGGCGCCACCTGGAGCCTGCCCAGGCAGGCGCCCAGCGGTCCACCCGCGTGGCGCTCAACGATGCGCTGCGCGCGATCGAGTCGGACGTGCGCCTGGGCATTCTCACGCCGGAGAAGGCCGAGGAGCGCAAGGCCGAGACGCTGGCCGAGTTCGGGGTGGGGCGTGGCGGCGACTGAGCTGGCAGCCCTCGGCCAGGTCGACGCAGGCGATCTGCCGCCGCGGCTGGCCGCGCTCGCCCAGGTGATCGGCCTGCCGGCCACCCTGCGCCTGGTCGAGGCACGCGGCGGCACGCGCTTCTACGTGCCCGAGCAGGCCACGACGGACCACTGGCTGGCGCCGCTGATCGGGCCGGGGGCACTCGCGCTCCTGGTGCAGCACTACGGCCGCGAGTACCTCGAGCTGGACCGCGCCGCCGCCGCACTGCGCGCGGCGCGCGATCGCCAGATCGTGGCCGATGCCCGCGAGGGTGCATCCACCGCCACGATCGCGCTACAGTGCGGCCTCACGCAGCGGCAGGTGTTCAACATCCTCGCCCGCGCCAACGTCGGCGCTCCCGCGCTCGACCAGCCGGACCTCTTCGAGCGGTCCCGCTGAAGCGTTTCAGCCTGATCGCAGCACCCCTCTCTCCGTAGCCTGACCGCTAGCGCGTTTCCATCCCCTGGGCGCGCTACCCGCCGGCGGGCTGCGGATTCCCCACCGTAGCCCGCCGGCACCTTTTCAAGCGGAGGGTGCGCATGGGCTTCAAGGAACGTTTGAGCGCTGGTTACACGCGCGTCGCCGGCATGCTCGATGGCGGCGGCCGCATGATGCTGTGGGCGCTGCTCTCGCTGATGCTGCTGCTGGTGATCGCCGTCGCGTTCAACCCGGCGAAGTTCGGCAGCTACCTGTGGATCGTCTCCAAGCTGAGCCTGGCCGCGGTGCTGGGCTACGGCTTCGACCGCGGCGCCAGCCCGGACGCACGGCCCTCGCAGCTGGACGGCATCGAGCGCGCGATGGCGCAGACGCGCCGCGCCACGCTGATGGCCGCCTCGATCATTGCCGCGGGGCTGATGCCGTGATCGGGTTCCTTGTCGCGGCCATCGTACTGGCGGGGTTCGGTGGCTACCTGATCCCCACCACGCTGGGCCAGGCGCAATCGCCGCTGGCCCCATACCGCGCGCTGCGCGGCGCGATCTATTTCGCGATCGCCGTCGTGTATTTCCTGGTATGGCGGGGTGACCTGTGAGCTTCCTCGGCCTGGTCATGGGCATGGTGGGCATCTTCTGGATGTTCGTCGCCATGCTGCCGGTGTGGCCCTACACATGGATGCGGCGGCGCTTCTGCAGCGCGATCGGCGCGGTGCTGTTCCTGGTCGGGGCGCTGCTGGTGTTCGCTGGCCCCGCCGAGGCCGCGACACCGGCCACCGCGCAGCCCGCGCTCCGGGCGACCGTGCAGGTGCCCGAGGTCAGCGCCATGTACCGCCGCTGGGTGGAACAAGCGGTCGCCGAGGAATGGGGCGTGGACGGCTCGCCGGCGCGCCTCGCCGCGCAGCTGCACCAGGAGTCGAGCTGGAATCCGAACGCGCGCAGCGCGGTGGGTGCCGAAGGGCTGGCGCAGTTCATGCCCTCGACCGCGCGCTGGATCGCGCAGCAGTTCCCCGACCGCCTCGGCGGCTTCGACCCGTGGGACCCGCAGCAGGCCGCGCTGGCCGCGGCCATCTACGACGCCTGGCTGGCCCAGCGCAACCCTGGCGCCGGCCAGTGCAGCACCTGGTCCTTCGCGCTGTCCGCCTACAACGGCGGCGAGGGCAACCTACGCCGAGAGCAGGCATTGGCCGTCAGGGCCGGGCGCGATCGCCGGCGCTGGGCTGGCAACGTGGCCGACATGCGCTCGCGGTCGACCGCCGCCTGGCGCGAGAACCGCGCCTACGTGTCGCGCATCCTGACGGTGCTGGAGCCCGCCTACATCGACGCCGGCTGGGCCGGCCAGGCGGTGTGCGCGTGAGCCTGAAGTCAGTCGCAACGGAGGTCGCGAGCTTGCTGGTCCTGGGCGTTGCCGTGGGGATCAGCTGCTACGCGGTCGGCCACGCCAATGGCATCGAGGACAGCAACGGCAAGGTGCTTGCCGCGCAGCAGCTGCAGCAGAGCGAGCGCGATCGCGCTAACGCTGCTGTCCTCGCCTTGGCGGATCTCCAGAACCGCTTCGACATCCAGAAGCAAATCATGCTCGCCGCCCAAGCCGTCGCCCGGGTCGCGCTCGACGAGCTGGACGCCACCCACCAGCAGCTGGCCGCCGCGACGGCCCAGCGCATTGCCAACGACAGGAAGGCCGCCCATGAAAGCCCCGACTGCTCTGACCTGGAGCATCTGCCTGTGTGCCCTGTGCTTTCTCGCCGGCTGTTCGGGCCTGCGCCACAAGCCAAGCCCGCCGCCGGCGCTGCAACCACCCAAGGTCATTGAGGTGCCGGTGCCGGCCTACAAGCCGGTCGACCACAGGCTGACCGACCGCATCCCGGAACCGCCGCCGCCCCCGATGCGCTGCGCGTTTCTAGGCGTTCCGGTGGTGTGCGCGCTCGATGGCCTGCTCTGGATCGAGCAGTGGCGCGGCACGTTGCAGGGAGCGAACGCCGACAGGGCCACCACGGAGAAGGTCACCCGTCCCGCAACCCAACCGCCGGCGGCGCCGGCCTCTCAGGAGTAGCCATGTACCGACCCCGATTCATGCGTCTGCCGCTGGCGCTTGGCCTGCTCGCTGGCCTGGGCTTCATGGCGGCGCCGCCCGCACACGTCGCTGCCGAGCCTCGCGTGGTGCAGGTGGCCACGCGGCGCGCCACGCGGCGCACCTCCGCCCGTACTGGCGGCCGCCTGCCGTCGAGGAAGGGCAGCCCGCAGAAGCACCACGGCAAGGCCTGCCGCCATGCCAAGCCGGCGCGCTCGCGTCGCCGCGCGCTGCGCATGAAGCGCTGAACCAGGAGCACGCACCTGATGGATGAGATGGACCGCCTGCAGGAGCTCGAAGCGTTCGAGCGCGACCAGGCGCTGCAACGCGTACGGGATCGGATCGAAGAGAGCTTCCGCCCTCGCGCCGATGGCATCGACGGCCTTTGCATCGACTGCGACAAGCCCATCGAACCCAAGCGCCTGCAGGTGCTCGCCGGCAAGACCAGCCGCTGCGCCGGCTGCGCGCAGAAGCATGAGCAGCAGCTGGTTGGAGATCGCCGATGAACGAAACGATCGCCTTCGTGATCCTCGCGCTCCTGCTGGTCAACCTGCTTGGGTTGGTGGTGGTCGGACTGCGCGGAAACGGGCACCACGACATGCGGCACTTCGAGCGGCGCCTGATGGAGCTGGAAGCGCGCGTGAACAACCTGCCAACCCACAGCCACCTGGATGACCTTCGCACTGGCCTCAACGGGGTGAAGGAGAAGGCGGCCGAGATCAGCGGGCAGATGACCGCCATCGCCGGCTTGCTCCGAACCATCCAGGAGCACCTGTTGGAGAACGACTGATGAAGACCTTTTCCGAACGACTCCGCGAGGACCGCCGCCTGGTGATCCTGCGCATCCTCTCCGAGCAACCGGGCTTCCGGCTCAACACCTCGAACCTGCACGCCGGCCTGCACCACCTGGCCGTGGCCGCCTCGCGCGACGACGTGCTGACCGACGCCCACTGGCTCAGGGACCAGGGCCTGGTGCTGCTGGAGCCGGTGCCCGAGGTGCCCAGCCTGTACCTGTGCACGCTGACCGCCCGCGGCGGCGACGTGGCCGAGGGGCACGCCCGGGTGCCGGGTATCAGCCACCCGAGTCCGAAGTAAGCCCATGCCGCGCACCAGTTCGATCAAGCGCCTGCCGCCCGACCAGCGCGCCTTCCTGGAGAAACTGATCCGGGAGGACAGCCACACCCTGGACGAGATCGTCGCCAAGGTGCGTGAGCGGTTCCCTGCGGCCAAGTCGCCCAGCCGCAGTGCGGTGGGGCGCTACAAGCAGAACGTCGATGAACTGGCCGGCCGCATGCGCGACATCCAGGCGGCGAGTTCCTCGCTGGTATCCGAGCTGGGCGAGGACCCGAACGATCGCGCCGGCCAGCTCCTGGTGCAGGCGGTGACCACGCTGGCCACCCATGCCGCGCTCAAGGCCACCGACGCCGAGGCGGAGGATCTGTCGATCAAGGAGATCGGCATGCTGGCCCGTGGCGCCCGCGCCGTCATGGAGGCGCGGAAGATCAGCCTGCAGGAACGCCAGGAAATCACGCGCATTGCCCGCGAGCAGGCGGCCGAGGAGGCTGCGGCCGTCGCCCGCACGGACGGCGTGTCCGAAGAGACCGTTCAGCGCATCCGCGCCCGGGTGTTGCGGGGCGGTGGCTGATGGGCAATGCCCGCATCATCCCCGTCCACAAGGACGGGCTGTTCCTCGACTACCAGATGGGCTGGGTGGAGGATCGCAGTCGCTTGAAGCTGATGGAGAAGGCCCGCCAGATCGGCCTCTCCTGGAGCACGGCCTACGCGGCGGTGGAGCGCACGGCGGTCAAGGGCGCGCGCAACAACCAGTGGGTGAGCAGCCGCGACGACATGCAGGCAATACTGTTCATCCAGGACTGCAAGATGTGGGCGGAGGTCCTGGACATGGCCGCCCGCGACATGGGCGACATCGTCGTCGACAAGGAAACCCGCGCCACGGCCCGCGTACTGGAGTTCGCCAGCGGCAAGTGCATCAACAGCATGTCGAGCAACCCCGACGCCCAGGCGGGCAAGCGCGGTGGCCGCATCCTGGACGAGTTCGCGCTGCACCCTGATCCGCGCATGCTGTGGTCGATCGCCTACCCGGGTATCACCTGGGGCGGCCAGTTGGAGGTCATTTCCACCCACCGCGGCAGCCGCAACTTCTTCAACCAGCTGGTCCGCGAGATCAAGGAAAGCGGCAACCCGAAGAACATCAGTCTGCACACCGTCACCCTGGAGCGCGCCCTCGCCGCGGGCTTCCTCTACAAGCTGCAGCAGTCCCTGCCCGCGGACGATCCGGTCCAGGAGATGACCGAGGCCGAGTACTTTGACTTCGTGCGAGCGGGCTGCGCCGACGAAGAGTCGTTCCTGCAGGAATACATGTGCATCCCTGGGGACGACGATGTGGCGTTCCTCGAATACGACCTGATCGCGGCGTGCGAGTACGCCAGCGCGGTCGCCTGGGAGCAGATCGAGAAGGGCGAGCTGTACTGCGGCGTGGACATCGGCCGTAAGAAGGACCTGACGGTGCTGTGGGTGGTCGAGCGGCTGGGCGATGTGCTTTACACGCGCCTGGTGCTGCCGCTGGAGCGCATGCGCAAGTCGGACCAGGAGAAGATCCTCTATCCGTGGTTCAAGCGCTGCCAGCGGATCTGCATCGACGCCACGGGCCTGGGCATCGGCTGGTCCGACGACGCGCAGGACAAGTTCGGCGAGCACAGGGTGGAGGCGGTGAACTTCACCCCGGCGGTGAAGGAAGCGCTGGCCTATCCGCTGCGCGGCAAGATGGAAGACCGCCAGCTGCGGATTCCCTACGACAAGCACATCCGCGCCGACCTGCGATCGGTCACCAAGCAGACCACGACTGCGGGCAACATCCGGTTCACCGCCGAGCGCACGCCTGACGGCCATGCCGACCGCTTCTGGGCATTGGCGCTGGCCATCCACGCTGCGAGCACGCCGGCGGAGATGTTCGCCTACCAGAAGGTGCCCACGCGCGGCGATGCCAATGGCGATCGCCAGCACCGGCCGGTGTCGATCACGGCCGCCTTCAAGACGTCCGAGAGGGTTCTCTAATGGCGCAGTCGCGCATCGTCGGCCCTGATGGCCAGCCCTTCGAGCTGGGCGTGCTCGAGGAGGAAATCGCCCGGCCCACTGTCACCGGCATCCGCTCCACGTGGGGCTTCACGCCCGTGGCCGGATCGCTCTCGCCCTCGCGCCTGGCGCAGATCCTGCTCGATGCCACCGAGAACGACGCGAATGCCTATCTCACCCTGGCCGAGGAGATGGAGGAGCGCGACTGGCACTACACCAGCGTGCTGGGAACCCGTAAGCGGGCTGTGTCAGGACTGCCGGTGACGGTGGAGGCGGCCTCGGACGATGCGCAGGACCAGAAGCTGGCCGATGCCGTGCG
Organism: Frateuria sp. YIM B11624; assembly: GCF_049727805.1. Classification (NCBI taxonomy): domain Bacteria; kingdom Pseudomonadati; phylum Pseudomonadota; class Gammaproteobacteria; order Lysobacterales; family Rhodanobacteraceae; genus Frateuria; species Frateuria sp. YIM B11624. The sequence continues at coordinate 56,416 of NZ_JBCNYA010000019.1, read as the reverse complement.
CGAGCTGGTGCGAGCGCCGGAGTTCGGCGATCTGGCCGACGACTGCCTGGACGCGCTGGGCAAGGGTTACAGCGCGGTCGAGATCGTGTGGGACCGCAGCGGCAAGACCTGGCAGCCGGCGCGCTACGAATGGCGCGACCCGCGGTTCTTCCGCTTCGACTATGAGACGCAGACCCGGCTGATGCTGCTCGACGACGAGCACATCATGGGCACGCCGCTGCCGGCGTTTAAGTTCATCGTGCACCGCCCGCGGCTGAAGTCCGGCCTCACGATCCGCGGCGGCCTGGCTCGCATCGCGGCGGCCGCCTACATGTGCAAGAGCTTCACGCTCACCGACTGGATGGCCTTCGCCGAGGTATTCGGCATGCCGCTGCGCATCGGTCGCTACTCGCCCGGCGCGTTGCCGGAAGACATCAACACGCTGATCACTGCAGTGGCCAACATCGGCACCGACGCGGCGGCGATCCTGCCCAAGTCGATGGAGATCCAGTTCGAGCAGCTGGCGCGCACCAGCGACGGCGGCGACAAGGTGTTCGCCGGCCTGGCCGACTGGCTCGATCGCCAGGTCAGCAAGGCGATCCTCGGGCAGACTGCTACCACCGATGCCCAGCCCACCGGCCTGGGCTCCAACACGGCGAACGTGCACAACGACGTGCGCGGCGACATCCAGACCTCCGACGCACGCCAGCTAGGCAACACGCTCAGCCGCGACCTGGTGCGCCCGTTCATCGACCTCAACTATGGGCCGCAGAAGCGCTACCCACGCGTCTGCCTGGAGGTGATCGAGCCGGAGGACCTCTCGACGTTGGCCGAGGTCCTTTCCAAGCTGGTGCCGCTGGGCCTGCGCGTGGGCCAGTCCGTCGTTCGGGACAAGATCGGCCTCCCTGATCCGGGCAAGGATGAGGCGGTGCTGACGCCGCCTGCGCCCTCACCGGCGCCCGCGGCGGCACCGGCGCTTGCGCCGGCCTCAGAGAAGCGCGCCCGCAACCGCGCCGGCAGCGGCGACTCGGAAGGCGACGACGCGATCGACGAGCTGGTCGCCGACCCGCTGGGCGATTGGTCGCCGCTGGTCGACCCCCTGGTCGATCCAGTGCGCGCCCTCGCCGAGCGATCGCAGACGGAGGAGGAGTTCCTCGCCGGCCTCGGCGAGCTGATGGCCACCGAAGATCCCGCCGACCTGGTGCGCTCGCTCGCCTCGCAGGCGTTCAAGGCGCGCGCCCTGGGTGACGCCACCGACAACCCGGTGGCCTGAGCATGGACTTCACCGCCGGCCCGGTGCCGCAGGAGGCGCTGGACTACCTGCAGGCCAAGCGGCTCAGGGTGGGCTTCGACTACCGCGACGTGTGGCGCGAGGAGCACGCCGGCGCGTTCACCGTCGCCAAGATGACGCAGCTGGACATGCTCAGCGACATGCGCGACTCGCTGGTGGGAGCGCTGAGGAACGGCACCACGCTGCGCGACTGGGCCAAGCAGGTGACACCCGAGCTGCAGAAGCGCGGCTGGTGGGGCGTGCAGCAGGCGGTCGATCCGCTGACCGGCAAGGCGGGCCTGGTGCAACTGGGCTCGCCGCGGCGCCTGCGGACGATCTACAACGCCAACCTGCGCACCGCGCGCCAGGCGGGCCAGTGGGAGCGCATCCAGCGCACGGCCAGCACGCATCCATATCTGCTCTACCTGCTGGGACCGAGCGCACGCCACCGCCCGCAGCACGTCGCCTGGGCGGGCACGATGCTGCCGATCGAGGACGAGTTCTGGCGTTGGGCCATGCCGCCGAACGGCTGGGGCTGCAAATGCTGGGTGCGCCAGGTGAGCCGCATCGAGTACGGCCGGCTGCGCGATCGCGGCTACCAGGACCCGCTGGCGCCGCAGGAGCTGGACGATCGCACGGGCCTGCCCACCGGCCGTCGCGTGCAGCAGCTGCTGCCGGTGAAGCTGGAGACGCCGCGGTTGGAGTTCCGCTCCTGGGTGAACAAGCGCACGGGCGAGATCGAGCGCGTGCCGGATGGCATCGACCCCGGATGGGACACCAACCCCGGCCAGGTGGCCCGGCGCCGCCAGGTGGCCCAGGAGTTCATGCAGTCGGTAAACCGCGCGCCGGCGGCCGCCGGTGCCCAGGCGATGGCGCAGACGCTGCCGGTGATCCAGGACGATCTGGAGGGCGCGTTCCGGGAATGGGTGGACGCGATCAAGGCCGGCGAGCTGCAGGGCGCCGGCGGGCGGCGCACGATCGGCGCGCTCAGCCCGCAGATCGTCGACGCACTGAAGCGCAAGGTGGGCGTGACGCCGGCGACGGCCGGGCTGACGATCGAACAGCGCGAGGTCACCCACCTGATGGCCGAGGCGCGCAAGGGGCACAAGGCGATGTCCGTTGCCGACGTGCGCAACCTGGTACGCCACCTGGCCAACCCGCGCGCGGTGATCTGGGACGGCGCCGGGCGGCAGCCGGCGTTGCTGTACGTGTTCGAGCCGTGGCTACGCGAGGACGGCCAGCATGGGCGCCTGGCGGTGCGTATCGACTTTGCGAAGGATGGCGGGGCGATCAACGCGATCCGCAGCGGCGCGATCGTGGCGCGGGCGAACCTGGAACAGCCCGGCATGGTGCGCCTGGACGAGGGTGATGCACTGTAGCCGTGGTGGGACGCCCTCCAGGTCGAACCTGGCACCCCCACATGGAAGCTCGGAAGCAACCACTGGCCCGGCGATTTTCCAGTCTTCGCGGCTACAGCGGGACCGAGTATAGACCCGTGCCGGGAACCCTGCAGAAACGGACTTCGGCAAAACGGCCCTCAGAGGCCCGTGCAGCCCCCTGGTGCCACCCGATCTAGCGGCCCCCCGCCTACCTGGCCGCTACAGAAGCTTTTAAACGGGTTTCAAATGCCCTCACAGCACGTTCACGCGTACCTCTGCCTCCGGACTTGCCACCGGATCGCCCCGACGGCATGCTGACCACCCCGCTCGAAGCCCCAGTCGTCTGACTGAAGCGCTTCAGTCTGCCGGCCCCGACCGGCGATCGGCAGCATGGTCCCATGCTCGCCACCCAGCACCCCCTTTCCACCGCGCTCTGCGCGGCTCTCGACGTAGCCGAGCGTGCAGCGCTGTGCTTCGCACTGGGCGACGTCGACGCCGCGGACCTCGCCGCGCCGCAATGGCGTGAGCTGATCCCCGCCCCGAACGCCAACGGCCTGGTCCAGGGCCGGGACGGCCGTTGGTGGCGGATGCCGAACGCCCAGGCTGTGGTCGACCAGTTCGACCTGGATCTGGCGGTGGACATCAACCACGCCAGCGAGCTGAAGGCCCCCAAGGGCGAGGAAGCCCCGGCGCAAGGCTGGGTCGACGCCCTGGAGGCTCGCAATGGTGCCGTGTGGGGTCGCATCGCCTGGAACGACGACGGGCGCCAGGTCGTGGCGGGCCGCAAGTACCGCTTTCTGTCGCCGGTGTTCAAGTTCGACCCGGATACCCGGCAGATCTTCCGCTTGACCAGCGTGGCGCTGGTCAACGATCCGAACTTCCCCCTGGCGCTCAACCGCGCCGCCGACCAGGAGAACCCCCCCGTGGATGAAGCCATCCGCAAGGCCCTCGGCTTGCCCGAGACGGCCACCCCCGCCGAGGCGGTGACCGCGATCAATGCGCTGCAGACCAAGGCAGCCAGCAATGTCACGCCGTCGCTGGACAAGTACGTCCCCCGCGGCGACTACGACACCGCCATCAATCGCGCGCAGACCGCCGAGAACAAGCTCGCCGAGCAGGCCAAGGCGCAGCTGCAGGCTTCGATCGATGCCGAGGTCGACGCGGCCCTCAAGGCCGGAAAGATCACGCCGGCGACGGTCGACTACCACAAGGCGCAGTGCGCGACCGAAGGCGGCCTGGAGCGGTTCCGCGCGTTCGTGCAGGTCGCCCCCGCGGTGGCTGGCGATTCGAACCTGGACGGCAAGAACCCGGCCGGCGGTGACGGCAAGGCGCTCAACGCCACCGCCAAGTCCATCAACGCAATGTTCGGCAACAGCGCCGAAGACATCGCCAAGTACGGCAAGGAGAACGCGTAATGCTCGCCGCCGATCGCAATACCCCGAGCAAGGACGGCAAGCTGATTGCCGTCCCGGTCGCAGCTGGCGCGAAGATCTTCGCCGGTGCCCTGGTGGCGGCCAACGCCACCGGCTACGCCACCCGCGGCGCCACCGCCACCACGCTGACCTACCTCGGCCGCGCCGAGGAGTTCGCGGACAACACCAACGGCGCGGACGGTGATGTCCAGGTCATGGTGCGCCGTGCCCAGGCGTTCCTCTGGAAGAACTCGGGCACCGACCCCGTCACCCAGGCCAGCCTCGGCAAGCTCGCCTACATCGTCGACGACGAGACCGTCTCCAAGACGAACGCCGGCGGCAACACCCAATCCGCGGCCGGCATCGTCATCGGTGTCGACGCCAGCGGCGTCTGGATCGTCTAAGGAGCGCAGCGATGCTGATCAACAAAGAAACCCTGTCGCTGGTCTTCGTCAACCTCAAGACCACCTTCAACAAGGCGTTCGAAGCGGCGCCCAGCCAGTGGTCGCTGACCGCCATGCTCGTGCCATCGGGCAGCAGCCAGAACAACTATGACTGGCTCGACCGCTTCCCGAAGATGCGCAAGTGGATCGGCGAGAAGGTGATCAAGGCCCTCAAGGCCAACACCTACACGATCGTCAACGACGACTGGGAGGCCACCGTCGCGGTTCGTCGCAACGATATCGACGACGACAACCTGGGCATCTACGCGCCGATGGCGCAGGACGCCGGCTACAGCGCCAAGACGCTGCCCGACGAGATCGTTGCCGACCTGAAGAACAACGCCTTCGTGAACAAGTGCTACGACGGCCAGTACTTCTACGACACCGATCACCCGGTCGAGGACGGAAAGGGCAACACGACGAGCGTGAGCAACAAGGGCACCGCCGCGCTCTCGTGCGATACGCCTGCACTCGCCCTGGCCAGCTACGGCACTGCACGCATCGCGATCATGAGCATGACCGACAACGAAGGCCGCCCTCTGGCCTTGGTACCCGATGTTCTGGAGGTGCCGCCGGCGCTGGAAGCGATCGCGAAGGTGCTGTGCGAGAACGAGAAGCTCAACGACAACAGTCCGAACCCGTACCGCGGCACCGCCAAGGTGATCGTGAACCCGCGGCTGACCAGCGGTACCGCGTGGTTCCTGCACTGCACCAGCCGGCCGGTGAAGCCCTTCATCTACCAGCAGCGCAAGGCGCCGGTGTTCGTGCAGCAGATCAACCCGGACTCCGACGACGTGTTCAGCCGTGCTGAATACAAGTACGGCGCCGAGGCGCGCGCGGCCGGTGGCTACAGCTTCTGGCAGATGAGCTACGGCTCGACCGGCGCCGGCTGATAGCACCCAAGGACACGCGCCCCCGCAGGGGCATATCGAGAGGCCGCGAGGCCTGAGTAAGCCGGCGCCCGGGTGAGCCCGGGCGCCGTGCGATCGACAGCCAAGAGGACAGCACATGGCCAAGAACCAGAACACCAACCCGCCCAAGGGCGACGACCAGGCCCCGCCGGCGCCTCCCAAAATGGAGATCCGCGAGGTCAGCGCCCTGGACGTGCGCTCGGTGGGCAAGAGCTTCCGCCGCCTGGGCCTGGGCTTCACGCAGGACCAGCCGACCTACCTCAACCCGGCGGCGCTCAGCCAGGCGCAGGTGGAAACCCTGAAGAGCGAATCCTCGCTGCGCATCATCGGCGCCAAGATCAACGTGGCGGTGACCGAGGGCGCGCCGGAGTCGCTGGTCCTGGTGCCGGTGGCCGACGCGGCCGTGCCGGTCGAGACCGACGAGTAAGCCACGGCCATGAGCTACGCCATCCAGGCCGACATCGACAGCCGCTACGGCAGCAACCTGCTGCTCACCATCGCCGACCGCGATGGCGACGGCGTGGTCGACACGGACGCCGTGCTGCTGGCGCTGGCCGACGCCGACGACGTCATCAACTCGCACCTGGCCGAGCGCTACCAGCTGCCGCTGGCCACCGTGCCGCCGCTCCTGGTGAAGGCGGCGGTGGACCTGGCCGTCTACAACCTGGCGGAGCTGCCCACGGACGAGATGCGCAACCGGTACAACGATGCGCTCAAGGCCCTGAAGAACATCGCCACCGGCGTGCAGCAGCTGGGCCTGGCGCCGCCGCCGAGCACCACCGGCCAGGCGGCCACGTTCGTCGGCCCGGACCGCAAGTTCGGTCGCAACCAGGTGCGCAACTGGTGAGCGGCGTCGGCCTCCAGTTCTCGCTCGATCACTTCGCTGAGGTGCAGCGGCGCGTCAGCGCGGTGATCGACATGGACAAGCGCCAGCTGATGGACAGCCTGGGCGCGGAGGGGGTCACGCAGATCCAGCGGCGCATCACGGACGAGAAGACCTCGCCGGCGGGCGTTGCCTGGCCACAGTGGTCGGACGACTACGCCGCCACCCGCCACGCCGGGCAAAGCCTGCTGGTGTCCGAGCACCACCTGCTGCAGAGCATGACGCACGTGGTCGAGATGACGGGCAAGGACGTCGACGTGGGCTCCAACCTGATCTACGCCGCCATCCAGAACTTCGGCGGCGCCGAGGTCGGCAAGCCGCAGCTGCCCGCGCGTGAGTTCATCGGCCTGTCCGAGGAGAACCGCATGGACCTGGCGATGGTGGCCAGCGATTGGCTCGACCAGCACCTGCAGGGACGCGCGGCATGAGCCTGCTTGCCCAGCGCCAGGCGATCGTGGACGACCTGAAGGCCGTGCTGCCGGGTGTGACCGTTGCCGCCCACCGTGGCCGCTTCGACAGCGCGGCCGAGATCCAGCGCTTTGCGATCAAGGCACCGCAGGTGCTGGTGGCGTGCGTGGGCTTCAAGTCGACGGGCACCAGCAGCGGCATGGTGCAGCTGCGCGGCCGCTGGCTGGTGTTCGTGATTACCAAGGATGCACCCAAGCTCGAGCGCGACGCCGGCGCGCTGGCCCTGGTCGAAACCATCGAGCGGCGCATCGAGGACAACACCTGGGGCCTGGACAGTCTCTCGGCGCCAACGGACATCGACGCCCGCAACCTGTACGCGGGGCAGATCGACAAGCTCGGCGTGGCGCTGTGGGCCGTCACGTTCGACCAGGTGGACAGCAGCCCCGCGGTGGACCAGGCCACGCTCGACGCGATGGGTGTGTTCGCCACCTTCCACCAGGACATCGATGTGGCGCCTGCAGATGGCCAGATCGAGATCACCGAAACCGACACCCTGCCGCAGTAGGAGCGAGCGATGCCTCTTCCCGATTTCTACCTGATTCCCAAGTCCGGCGTGACCGTGCGTGACCCGGCCACCGGCAAACCGCTGCCGGAGGCTGGCGCCAACAAGCCGCGCTCCAGCTACTGGCTGCGCCGCCTGCGCGACGGGGACGTGTCCGAGGGCAAACCGCCCAAGGCCGCGAAGGCGTCGACCACTTCCACCGGTGAGGGCAAGTAATGGACTTCGACACCATTCCGAACGACATCCGCGTCCCGCTCGCGTACATCGAGTTCAACAACACGCGCGCGCAGGCCGGGCTTCCCGCCGACAGCTATACCATCCTGGTGCTGGGCCAGCGCCTGGCCACCGGCACGGTGCTGGCGGGTGTGCCGACCGAGATCCTGGGCGCTGCCCAAGCCGAGCAGTACTTCGGCCGCGGCTCGATGCTGGCCAGCATGCTGGCGGCGATGAAGAAGGCCAACGCGTACACCCGTGTGGTGGCTATCGCGCTGGACGACGCCGAGGCGGGCGCCGCTTCCACCGGCAAGCTGGTCTTTACCGGCGCCGCCACGCAGAACGGCACGCTCAACCTGATGGTGGCCGGCACGCAGGTGCCGGTCGGCGTGAGCGCCGGCGACGATGCCGAGGCCGTCGCTGCGGCGACCGTTGCGGCGATCAACGCGAATACCGCGTTGCCGGTCACCGCTGCCGTGAACGGTGTGACAGCTGGCCAGGTCGACGTGACCGCGCGCCACAAGGGCGAGGCCGGTAACACGCTGGACCTGCGGCTGAACTACTACACCGGCCAGCTGACACCCGCCGGCCTGCAGGTGGCGATCACCGCGATGAGCGGCGGCACCACCAATCCGGATGTGTCCGATGCGATCGCCGCAATGGGCGATGCCTGGTACCAGACGATCGTGATGCCCTACACCGACGCGGCCAACCTGACCGCGCTGGAGACCGAGCTGGCCGATCGCTTCGGCGGTGTCCGTCAGATCGATGGCGAGGCCTTCACCGCCTTTCGCGGTACCGCCGCCGCCACGGACACCTTCGGCCTGGGCCGTAACGGCCTTTGGGTGACCTGCATGGGCACGTCGATCGCACCGCACCCGCCCTACCTGTGGGCGGCAGTGAACGCGGCGGTGGCGGCCGCCTCGCTGGCAAACGATCCGGCGCAGCCGCTGCAGACGTTGGCGCTGCCCGGCATCCTGCCGCCGGCGCAGGCGGACCAGTTCACGTTCGCCGAGCGCAACCTGCAATTGCATAGCGGTATCGCCACGCACAAGGTCGACGCCGGCGGCAATGTGCTGATCGAGCGCCAGGTGACGATGTACCAGAAGAACGCGTACGACATCGCCGATACCAGCTATCTGGACGTCGAGAAGATCGCGACGCTGAGCTACATCCGCTTTGCCTCTCGCTCGCGAATCACCAGCAAGTACCCGCGCCACAAGCTCGCCGGCGATACGGTCAAGCCGGCGCCGAGCCAGAAGATCGTCACCCCGACCATCCTTCGCGCCGAGCTGATCGCGCTGGCCGTCGAGCTGCGCGACGACAAGGGATTGATCGAAGACATCGAGCAGTTCAAGCGCGACCTGGTGGTGGAGATCGATCCCAGCAACCCGGACCGCGCCAACGCGTCGACGAGCCCGAACCTGATCAACCAGCTGCGGATCTTCGCCGAGCAGATCCAGTTCATCGACTAAGAGAGGTAACCCGCAATGGCAAAGATGTTCGGAAAGGCGGAGGTATCAGTCGACGGGCAGCGCCTGTTGGTCGACGACTCCAGCAAGCTCAACCTGGGCGGCGTGAACCGCAACGTGGTCAAGGGCACCGAGGTATACGGCTTCGCCGAGGAGACGATGGAGTCGACCGTCGACGTCAGCGTGTTCATCGGCGCGGATACCGACCTGGACGCGCTCAACAACATCAGCGACGCCACGATCACCTTCAAGTGCGACAGCGGCCAGTGCTACGTGCTGCCGCATGCCTGGAACGCCACGACGGTCGAGGCCGGTGCCGCAACCAACGGCGGCAAGACCACGCTGAAGTTCTGTTCGGCGAAGGCGGAGCGCGTGGCATGAGCACGATCAAAAACACGCTCAAGCATGGCCTGAAGGTAGGCGAAGCCACCTACAAGGACTACGAGATCCGCGAGGCGACCACGGCCGACCTGTTCGCCGCCGAGGAACACGCACCGGTGAGCAAGCGCCTGACGTTCAAGGCCGCCATGCTCGGCCAGCAGCTGGTGCGCCTGGGTGAGTTGTCCGGCCCGATCGACCTGAAAGTGCTCGGCAAGCTGCACCCGGCGGACTTCGACCAGCTCTGCGAGGACATGGACAAAGCCGACAAGCAGGGAAACGCCGAACCCGGCGGCTAAAGGCGGAACACCGCAAGGTGCTGATGCTTGGCTCTCGCACGGGCTGGAGCCACCGGGAAATCACCGAGCTGCCGCGCAGCGTTTTCGACCTCTTCGTGCGCATCCTGACGAACACCGACACCGACGACTGAGGCAATGAGCGACACCCTGAAGCTAGCCATGCGCATCAGCGCCGTCGATCTCTTCAGCGGAGTGCTACGGCGCTTCCGCTCCGAGATCGGCGGCGCTGGCGCGCAGGCGAAGGCCATGCAGCGTGATTACGACTCGATGATCCGGCACGCCTCGGCCGGCCTCAAGTCGTTGGCGGTGGCCGACTACGGGTACAACAAGCTCAAGCCGGCCGTGCAGAAGGCGGCCGAGCTGCAGGAAGCGTTGCTGAGCGTGGAGGGCATCCTGCAGGGTGCCCATCCGAACGCCAAGCTGCTGGCCGATCAGATGGAGCGCGTGCGCGCCAACTCGATCGAGGTGGCCAGCCACATGAAGTACAGCGCGACGGCGGTCACCGACGTCACGCGCGAGCTGTTCCAGGGCGGCGTGCCGCTCGAAGCGATCCTGGAGAAGTACGACAGCAAGGGCCGGCTGGTGCGCCACGGCGCGGCCTACATGACCGAGGTCCTGGCCGAGACCAAGCACGAAGATCCGGCGACGGTGGCGATGAACATCGCCAACCTGGGCCACAGCTTCCAGCTGCGCCCCGACCAGTACGGCGAGGCGGCGGACATCATCGCCAAGGCCAGCGTGACCAGCTCGGGCAGCCTGGCGCAGTTGTTCCATAACCTGGACCAGGTGGGCAGCCGTGCGCACATGTACGGCAACATGGATCTGAAGTCCACGGCGATCGCGCTCAAGGCGCTGGCGCCGCTCGGCGAGGAGGCCGGCTCGGACCTGGGCGAGTTCCTCTCGCGTATCACCGGCGGCAGCTACCGCGGCCGCAAGTGGATGAAGGAATCGGGCTTCGACTTCTACGACAAGAAGGGCCACTTCATCGGCCTTGACGAGTCGATCCGCCTGATCCAGAAGCGCACCGAGAGCATGACGGAGGAACAGCGGAACAAGATGCTGGGCCTGCTGTTCGGCCAGACGGGCGGCAAGGCGGTGACGCAGCTGATCGCGCCGAGCATGCCGGGCGTGAAGAGCTACTGGGAGATCAAGGATTCCTACAGCCAGCAGGCGAGCCTGGAGCAGCAGAATGACACCTGGGCCAAGGGCTTCAACGCCCAGGTGCAGAAGCTCGCGTCGACGAACGAGGGCACGCTGGCCACGCTGTTCGATCCGTTGCTCGGCGACCTCACCAGCGCGATCAAGAAGACCGACGAACTCAGCGCCGCGATCGGCAAGCTGGCGACCGAGCATCGCGGCGTGGCCAAGGGGGTGTCTTATGGCAGCGCTGCGCTGGTGGGCGCCGCGGGCCTGTATGGCGTCTACCGCCTGGGCCGAGCGGCCGGCCCGGGCGGGCGCCTCTTCAAGAACCTCCTGAAGCGGGGCGGTGGTGTGGCGGCCGGCATCGCCGAGGGCAAGGCCGTAGAGGCTGCGACCGGCGTGGTGCCGGTGTTCGTGACGAACTTTCCTGCAGGCGGCATGACGGGCGCGGCTGGCGCGGAAGCCGCGACGGCGGCCGAGAAGGCCGCGGAGAAGGCGGCGGCCAAGCGTGGCGGCGCCCGGTGGTTCACGTATGCGATGCCCGCGCTGGCGCGCATCACTCCCGTGCTTGCGGCGCTATCGCAGACCTCGGCCGAGGGCAGCGATGCGCGCAGCGCGCGGGAACTGCAAGGGGCGGCGGCCGGTGGCGATCGCGCCGCGGCGATCAGGCTGGCGCACATGCAACTGGATCACTGGTGGCGCGGTGGCTCGGCCAGTGCCGCGGAGATCGACAAGCGAGTGAAGGAACTGATGGGCACGCCCGAGAGCCAGGCGAGCTATCGCCGCCTCGCGGCGCAGACCCAGGTGGGCGGCACCATCAAGATCCAGATCGACCAGGACGGGCGCGCCAAGGTCAAGCAAGTCAAAAGCGACAACCCGCGCGTGCCGCTGGACGTCGGCATGATGATGATGCTGCCGTGATGCTACGGACCGACTGCTTCCGACACGGTCCAGTAGGCGATGGCCGTACCCTGCGGCCTGATTTTTATCAGGCCCGTGAGCGTTCTTGCCTCGACAAAAACCGCGGCGCCCTTGTTGAAGGAAGCGCATTCGCCGGTGGATATATTCCCGGCGACGAATTGCACGGCCGCGGCGCGATCGTTCTGTGCGTTGAGCTGGCCGATGCGCTCGGCCGTCGCTTCGGACTGACAGCCGAACGTGGTCACCGCCATATGGCTCGGGGCCGTCGTCCCACTCGATGCCGTATCGCTGCAACCTGCCACGCTCAATACAGCGATCAAGCCGACCGCCAAGATAAAAAGCGAGCGTGGGTTATTGAGGCGCTTATCAGCCATTTCCGTTCCCCTAATTCGTCGCGTCCGATTCGCCGGCCCAGGAGCTTAGCAAATGGCGTGGCGTGACGAATTGCAGCCGGGCTCCTTCCGCGGCGTACCGTTCCTGATTGACGCTTCCTCGGCCGACTTCGGCCGTCGCGTGTCGCTGCATGAGTACCCGCTGCGCGATACGCCTTATGGCGAGGACTTGGGCCGCCGCGCACGCCAGTTCTCGATCGAGTGCCTGGTGCTGGGGCCGGACTACATGGCCGCGCGCGATCGCCTGATCGCCGCGCTCGAGGCGCCCGGCGCTGGCACCCTGGTGCACCCGTACCTGGGCACGCGCCGTGTCGTGGTGGCGCAGCCGGCCAGCGTCAACGAAAGCACCCGCGAGGGCGGCGTGGCGCGCTTCCGCATCCCGTTCGCCGAGGCAGGCGAGAAGCTGGAGCCGGAAGCCACGGCCGACACCGCGACCCAGGTGCAGGGCCAGGCGGACGCCACGGGCGCGGTGCTGGCCAACAGCTTCGCCAGCCAGTGGAGTGTCGAAGGAACGCCGCAATGGGTGAGCGACGCCGGCAGCAGCGATCTGGTCGGGCTGACCGACCAGCTGCAGGCGCTGCGCGACAGCATCCCGGGCCTGCCGGATTCGGTCACCGTGTTCAACGCCCAGCTGCAGGCGTTCTCCAACGAACTGTCCAGCCTGATCCGCACGCCCTTCAACCTGGGCGCCAGCGTGGTCGACCTGGTGCTGGGCCTTGGCACCATCGCCCGCCAGCCGATCGACGCGCTGGGGCTCTACCGCAACTTGCTGGACTTCGGCGCCGACCAGGCGCCGGTCACCGGCAGCACGCCGGCGCGCCAGCAGCAGGCAACCAATCGCGCCGCCCTGCAGGCGCTGGTCCGCGGCTCGGCGGTGGCGCAGGCGGCAGCAGCGGCGTCCAGGGTGCCCGCGCAGACCGTCCCACCCACGGCCGTGCAGCTGGCCAACGATCCGACCACGCCGGCGACGGCTGGCTATGGCACGGCCGACCAGGCCGTAGCCGTCCGCGATGCGCTGACGGACGCGCTCGACGATCAATCGCTGACCGCCGACGACGATCTGTACCCGCAGCTGGTGGATCTACGCGCGGCCGTAGTGCGTGACATCGGCGCCCGGGTGGCGGGCCTGCCGAACCTGATCACGTTCACGCCGGGCACCACGCTGCCGGCGCTGGTGGTGGCTTATCGCCTGTACGGCGATGCAGGCCGCGCAGAGGAGATCGTTGCTCGCAACGATCTTCGCTATCCCGGGTTTGCCACGGGTGGCCAGGCGCTGGAGGTGCTGGGTGAGTGACCTGGTGCTGACGGTGGATGGCCAGCGCTATGCCGGCTGGCAAAGCCTGCGGCTCAGCCGCGGCGTCGAGCAGGTGGCGGGTGGCTTCGAGCTGACCGTGACGGAGCGCTTCGACGGCCTCTCCAAGCCGCGGCCTATCCGCAAGGGGCAGAAGTGCTCCGTGTCGATCGACGGCCAGCGCATCATCCAGGGATGGATTGACGTGGTCGCACCGGACTACGACGCGGAAACGCATACGCTCGGCGTGAGCGGTCGCGACGCCACCGGCGACCTGGTCGACTGCGCCGCCATCTGCAAGGCCGGCACCTACCACAACCGCACCCTCGCGCAGATCGCCCAGGATCTCGCGGCGCCCTTCAAGGTGCCGGTGATCGTGCGCACCAACGTAGGGGCGCCGTTCGCCGAGTGGCGCATCGAGCCGGGCGAAACCGTCATGGAGAACCTGGAGCGCGCTGCGCGCTACCGCGGCGTGCTGCTGATGTCCGATGGCCAGGGCAACCTGGTCATCACGCAGCCGGCCGAGCTGAAGGCACCGGCCGCGCTCGAACTGGGTAAGAACATCCTGAAGGCGAACGGTCATTCCAGCCAGCAGCAGCGCTTCGCCGAGTACATCGTCAAGGCGCAGCAGGCCGGCACGGACCTGATGTTCGGCGACGAGGCTGCCGCCCCTTCGGGCACGGCCCTGGACACGGCGATCGCGCGCTATCGCCCCACGATCATCCTCGCCGAGGATCAGGCGAACGCAGGCACCTGCAAGACCCGTGCGCTGTGGCAGCGCACGGTCGCCGCGGCGCGCAGCGACCAGGTGGTCTACACCGTCGTGGGCTGGCTGGCCAACGGGCAGTTGTGGCAGCCCAACGCGCTGGTCGACGTGCGCGATCGCTTCCTGGACATCGACGAGACGCGCCTGATCTCGCAGGTGGACTTCACCCTGGACGAGCAGGGCGAGCGCACCGAGCTGACGGTGGTGGGCCGCCATGCCTACGACCCGATCAAGCTGCCGGAGCCCGAGCCGGATGGAGGCCTGTGGTGAGCGCCGCTGCCCTCCGTGCCCTGGCCCGCCGCGTGCGCATGCTGGCTGCGCGCAGCGTGGTCACGATGGTCAACGACGCCCTCAAGGTGCAGGGCTTGCAGATCACCGTGCTGCAGGACGAAGTCGCCCAGGTGCAGCGCTTTCAGGAATACGGCTTCACCAGCGCGCCGCTGCCTGGCGCTGAGGCCATCGTCGCTGCAATGGCGGGCGTGCGATCGCACCTGGTGGCGATCGCCGTGGATGACGGCCGCTACCGCCTGAAGGGCCTGCAGAACGGCGAGGTGGCGCTCTACACCGACGAGGGCGACGTCATCCAGTTCAAGCGCGGCAAGGCGATCGAGATCACCTCGGGTGGCTCGGTGAAGGTGACCGCCCCGGAGGTGACCGTGACCGCAAGCACCAAGGTGACGCTCGACTCGCCCGAGGTCCACTGCACGCAGAAGCTCACGGTGGCCGGCGATATCACCGCGCAGAACGTCACGGCGGACACCGAGGTCACCGCTCACGGCATCACGCTGACATCGAGGGCGCCCGCATGACCGACATCGCCCTGCAGTGGGATACCGACCACGCCGACGTGGCGATGGGTGCCGCCGACCTGGTCGCCGACGAGGGACTGGAAACCGCGGTGATCCTCAGCCTGTTTCTCGATCGACGGGCCGACGCCGACGACGGCGTGCCGCTCGACCAGGACCCGCGCGGCTGGTGGGGCGACACGTTCGCGTCCGTCGCCGGCGACCAGGTGGGATCGAAGCTCTGGCTGCTGGGCCGCGAGAAGCAGCTGGCGCAGGTGGCCAAGCGCGCGCAGACCTACGCCACCGAGGCGCTGGCCTGGCTGGTGGAGGAAGGCGTCGCCTCCGAGATCGACGTGCAGGCCACCTTCGTCGCCGCCGGCCGACTGACGCTGGCGATCGCCATCCAGCGGCCACAGGCACCGCCATTCAACCGCCAGTACCAGTACGTGTGGAGCGCCCTGTAAATGCCGTTCAACCGCCCACCCCTCGCCACGCTGATCGACCGCATCGACAGCGACATCGGCTCGCGTCTGCTGGGCGCCCTGGCGCGCCTGCGCCGTGCCCTGACCACCATCCTGGCACGCGCCTTCGCGGGCGCCGTGCACGGCCTCTACGGCCACCAGGAGTGGATCGCCAAGCAGATCCTGCCCGACACCTGTGGCGAGGACATGCTCGCCCGCCATGCGGCGATCTGGAAGATCCCGCGTAAGCCGGCCAGCGCGGCCACCGGCCCGGTGGTGTTCACCGGCAATGACGGCAGCGTGGTGCCTGCTGGCACCCTGCTGACCCGCGCTGATGGCAGCGAGTACTCGACCGACGCCGACGCGACGATCGATGCAGGCACCGCGACCGCGACGGTGACCGCCCTGATCGCCGGTTCGGCCGCCGACGCGGTGGCCAACACCGCGCTCTCGTTCGTTGCGCCCGTCGCCGGCGTCAGCAGCGCGGCCACGGTCGACGCCGCGGGCATCGGCGGCGGTGCCGACGTGGAAGATGTCGAGGCATGGCGCATCCGCGTTATCGCCCGCATCCAGGCACCGCCCAAGGGCGGTACCAGCGCCGACTACAAAGGCTGGGCGTTGGCAGTGCCCGGTGTGACGCGCGCGTGGGTCTATCCCAAGGAGTTGGGACTGGGCACCGTGACCGTGCGATTCGTGACCGACGATGCGCCGGGCGGACTGATTCCCGACGAGGCCACCGTTGCAGCGGTGCAAGCGCACATCGATGCCGTTTGCCCGGTGCGCCCGGACGTGTCCGTCTTCGCCCCGACCGCTGCGCCGCTCAACCCGACCATTCACCTGGTGCCCGACACGCAGGCCGTGCGCGATGCCGTCACGGCTGAGCTGGCCGACCTGCTGGCGCGCGAGGCCGAACCGGGCGGCACCATCCTGCTGACGCACATTGACGAGGCAATCAGCATCGCCGCGGGCGAGACGGATCACCTCTTGGTATCGCCGGTCGCCGACGTGGTCGAAACCACCGGCAACATGACCACGCTGGGGGTGATCACGTGGGCATGACCGTCGCCCAGTATCGCGAACACCTTCGGGCGCTGCTGCCGCCGGGTCGCGCGCTGGAGGACGGCGACGGCCTGCTGACGCAGCTGCTCGAAGGCATGGCCGAGGAGCTGGCGCGGGTCGACGGGCGCGGCGATGCGCTGATCGCCGAATCGCTGCCCGACAGCACGCTGGAGCTGCTCCCCGACTGGGAGCGCGTGGCCGACTTGCCGGACGACTGCACTCCGGCTGGCCAGACGGTCGAAGCGCGGCGCACGGCTCTGATCGCGCGCCTCACCGCGAACAGCGGCCCCTCCATACCGTTCCTGCTCTCGCTGGCTGCCTCCCTCGGCTACACGGTGCAGATCGTGAAGCGCTATGCGCGCCGCTACCGCGCTGCGCTGGGCGACGTGTACGGCGGCAACGATTGGCAGTTCGTATGGGAGGTCCACGCGCCGCTCAACACCGTCACCTACCGGCGCTTCGGCAATTCCACCTACGGCGAGGCCTACGCGAGCTGGCAGAACGATGTCCTGGAGTGCGTGATGCGCCAGCACAACCCGGCCGACCTGCAAGTCAACTTCATCTACAGCTGAGGAACGATCGATGGATTACCCCAAAAGCGACGCGACCGTTGGCCTGGTCGGAGGCAAGTTCAGTGACGGCAACCCAGGCGCAGGCGTGCCGGCGAGCCGCGATCCGGCAAGCTGGGCGAACCTCGTCACCGACGAATTGATCAACGTGCTGATTGCAGCCGGCATCGAGCCAGACGAGGCCGCCGACAACCAATTGCTCCAAGCGCTGCAAGCGCTCGGCTTGCGAGCCTCGACCACGGCGCTGGCGGGCGTATCCAAACTGGCCACTGCTTCCGAGGCGCAAGGTTTGTCCGAGGCGACGAAGGCACTTACAGCCGCCACGCTCAATAGCGCTTTCCAAGGGTCGAACCAATCACTCGTCGCGGCCGGCGGCTATCAGATTTTTCCGGGCGGTGTGATCCTGCAGTGGGGTGGCGCGAGCTTCAGCTCAACAGGTGCGGCAAACCTGTTCCCGATTGCCTTCCCGAACGCGGCCTTTGTGCCGCTGACCGGCAACTCCGGCACGTCGGGCCTGTCAATCATGCTCAGTTACACCGCGCTTTCGAACACCGGGTTCACCGCGAAGAGCAGCAGCGGATCGGGCACCTATTACTACTTGGCACTGGGACACTAAGCATGGGACAGAAACTCGCAGCCTATAATTCGAACGGCCAGATCATCGCGTTCTACGATTCCGAGGACAGCCCGCCGCCGGACGGCGTGTCGGCGCTCCAAATTACCGACACGCAGTGGCTGGACTGCATCGCCACGCCCGGCTATACGGTCGTCGATGGTGTTTTGTCGCCTCCTGGTGCGCCATCCCTTAGCGAGGTCCTGGCGACCGCGGCGGCGGCGCTGATGGGAGACGTGCAGGCGTGGCTCGACGAGACCGCTCGGGGCAACGGCTACGACTCGCTATTCACCTGCATTTCGTACCTGAGCAGCTCCGTGCAGCAGTACGCCAACGACGCGGCGGCGGCGCTGGCATGGCGAGACGCGGTCTGGCCAGCCTGCTACCAATGGCAGCAGGACGCTCTTGCCAACCCGCCCAGCACCATCCCTACCTCACAGGACGTTATCGCCCAGCTTCCGAAGCCCGAACAATTCGGTTGGGTGGTTCATTCGCCTGGCGCGACTGCCTGATGCAGCGGCCTGACGGACATCCTCAGGATGCGACTTCGTCGGGCCGCTCCTGCCAGAGCGTTGAGTGCCTCGGTGTGCGCTCATGATCCGGGCGCCCATTCGTGTAGTAGTACAGGGCGAGGGACTTGCGGGTCACGCCTTCCGGGCAGGTGAGAGGATCTGGCATGCCGTGGTAGGAATCGCTGGTCGTAGAAAAGACCACGCAGGTATTGCTCCGGGGCGCAATCTTCCTTACGCACCGGCGCATGTCGCGATCCCACAGTTCCAGGTCGCCGCCCCATTCGGGTTGCCAGCTTTCGTTGAGGTACAACAGCAGGTTGAGTCGGCGGTCCAACTCGTAGCCGCCGAGACGGTTGAAGTCTGCGTGCACCCGCAAGACGGCGCCCGGCAGGTACTGGTGGATGCCGCCACCGGACAACATCGGATCGGGCAGCAGGTGATGTATTCCTGTCAACTTCGAGAGATGAATAAGGAATGGTGCGCTGTTCAATTCGGCGATCAGCGCGCGCAGCGACGGCGCGAGCTTAAGGACGTTGCTATATCCGAGCTTTTTCACTTGAGCGATGCGGCCGGCGTCGTCCAACGCGTCGGCGCGGCGCCAGTCGCTGATGGCTTCGGGGGTGGGGAAATCGTCGATCACACGCCGCAGCGACGCCTCGGGCAAGAAGTCGGGCATGGCGATGTGCGGGAATGGATCCGCGGTGACGTATTCCTGATGGCCCCGCGCGACTGCCGCTTCAAGCCGCTCGTAGTCGATCATGCTGTCCATAAGGGATGGCGCTCCGATTGGTCTGGCACGGGAGCTTCTCACGCCGGAGCGGCGTCGCGCCATTACCGTCGCCAAGTTCCCGCGCGCGCGCGAAGCGCTGGCCGCTTCCGCGTCGCGATCTAGAAGTTTCGGGGCATCGCGCTGCGCCAACAGCGCGACCCCTCTCCACGTGTGCCGTGGATCAAGCGAAGCCCCTAGCCGGTACCGGCGAAGACAAGGCTACGCAACCTTGATCTCAGAAGCGGAGACGCGTGTGGCTCTACCCATCATTCCCTGGCTCGGCGGAAAGCGCCGACTGGCCGACCGAATCTTCAAGTTCTTTGACAACACGCATACCTGCTACGTCGAGCCCTTCGCGGGCGGCGCTGCGTTGTTCTTCTTGAAGGCACCCAGCGATGTCGAGGTACTCAACGACATCAACGGTGAGCTGATCAACCTCTACCGGGTGGTGCAGAACCACCTCGAGGAGTTCGTGCGCCAGTTCAAATGGGCGCTCTCCAGCCGCAAGGTGTTCGAGTGGCTCAAGATGACCCGGCCCGAGACGCTGACGGACATCCAGCGCGCGGCGCGCTTCTACTACCTCCAACAGAGTGCCTTCGGCGGCAAGATCGAGGGACAGACCTACGGCACGGCTACCACCGCGCCGCCAGGCCTGAATCTGCTCCGGCTGGAGGAGACGCTCTCGGCCGCGCACCTTCGCCTGGCCAACGCCTACATCGAACACCTGCCGTGGGCAGACTGCGTGGCCAAGTACGATCGGCCGCACACGCTGTTCTTCATGGACCCGCCCTACTGGCAGACCGAGGGCTACGGCGTAGACTTCGGCTGGGAGCAGTACCAGGCGCTGGCCGCCACCCTAGGCAGCATCAAAGGCCGGGCGATCCTGACCCCCAATGACCATCCCGCCATCCGCGAACTGTTCGGTTGCTTCCACATCGAGCGTGCGGAGCACTCCTACACCGTCGCCGGCGGCGCCAAGGCCAAGGACGTGGGCGAGGTGCTGATCTTCAGCTGGGACGTCCAGGCCGAGCCTGCCGGCCTGTTTTGACCAGGTTGCGCCGCCGATGCTCGTATCATCCCAGCGATGGAAGATCGGGCTGTCATCCTCGCCACCGTGGCGAGCCTTGCGCGGCTGCAGCTGCGCGTGCATGCCAAGCTGGCCGAGGCCAGGCGGATGCCGAACGGTGTCGTCTGGGGTGGCCGGGACGCGGAGTGGAAGGTCGGCGAGTTGACACCTCCGTCGCCTTGGCTTGACCGGGTGGCGCCAGGCGAGCCGCTCTCTCACGTGCTGCCGCGCATCGCCCTGGTCCAGGTTCACCTGCTGGGGCTGCTGGCTGAAGAACAGATTGACCGGCGATGGGCCTGCGTGGTGCTGCAGCACCTGGCACACAGCCAGGGCTACTGGAGCGCGGCGGTCCTGCGCCTGGCGAGCCGCTTCGGCATCAAGCTGGGCAGCAGACCGTGGGACGAGACCAACGGCACCAGCCTGCTTGACGCGGCGCTTCCGCGCCGGCCACGCGCCGGGGCCTGATCGCGCTGTTGGCGTATCCTTCGCCCCTGGACCACAAGGGAGGGAACCATGCAGAACCACGTTAGCCAGCAGGATCTCGACGTCAGGGAAGAGGAGGTTACCTCCGAGCTCTTGGATCGCTACCCGGTCGTTTCAGCCACCGCCGGTGACCGCTCCTACGTGCCGTTGAGGCCCGATCGGCGCATCGGCCGGCTGTACCACCGGGACACGGAGCCTGAGGTCACCAAGGCCCTCCCGACGCTGTGGATCAGGGTGCCGGACTATGAGGACGACACGCTGGCCAGGCTCCAGGAGTTGGTCGCCCGATCGGATGATCGCCGACGCGGCGTTTGGGCCACCGACTGAGCCCCTTTCGATGGCCTTCAAACGCCCTTTAAGCACCCCGCGCGCGACCCTGCAAAGCAAGTGTCCCGGTTTTGCAAACTAAGTGGCCGCTTACAGCGGGCGGCGTCCCCTTCCATCCATGCGCCCCCACCCGGCCCCGAAGCTTGCCATGCCACGCGCGCTTGCGTGCACCGGGGTCGATCCGTAGAATTTCCGCCTCTTTAGCCGGAATAGCTCAGTTGGTAGAGCGGCGCATTCGTAATGCGTAGGTCGTAGGTTCGAATCCTATTTCCGGCACCAGACACGAAAAAGGCCCGCGCGAGCGGGCCTTTTGCTTTCCTGGTACCGCCTCGCGTCAGAGGCTGGCGGGCACGCTGCCGCCGTCCAGGCGCAGCTCGCGGGGCAGCGCGAAGGTGATCGTTTCGGCCTCGCCCTGCAGCTCGCGCACGTCGCCGGCGCCCCAGGATTGCAGCCGGGCGATCACGTCGCGTACCAGCTTGTCCGGCGCCGAGGCGCCGGCGGTGATGCCGATGCGCGCGACGCCCTCGAGCCAGCTTCGCTCGATGTGCTCGGCGCCGTCGATCAGGAAGGCGCGTACGCCCTGCTTCTCGGCCAGCTCACGCAGGCGGTTGGAGTTGGAGCTGTTGACCGAGCCGACCACCAGCACCAGGTCGACCGCCGCGGCCAGCCGGCGCACGGCATCCTGGCGGTTCTGCGTGGCGTAGCAGATGTCGTCCTTGCGCGGTCCCTCGACGTCGGGGAAGCGTTCGCGCAGCGCGGCGATGATCGCCTTGGTGTCGTCCACCGAAAGCGTGGTCTGGGTGACGTAGGAGAGCTCGTGCGGGAAGCGCGGTGCCAGCGAGGCCACGTCCTCGACCGATTCAACCAGCAGGATCTCGCCGCTGTTGGCGGGATTCCACTGCCCCATGGTGCCTTCTACCTCCGGGTGGCCGGCATGCCCGATCAGCACCACGCTACGCCCGGTGCGGCCCAGTCGAGCGACTTCCATATGCACCTTGGTGACCAGCGGACAGGTGGCGTCGAACACCTTCAGCGCACGCTGGCCGGCCTCCTCGCGCACCGCCTGCGAGACGCCGTGAGCGCTGAAGATCACCGTGGCGCCATCGGGCACCTCGTGCAGTTCCTCGACGAAGATGGCGCCGTCGGCGCGCAGCTTCTCCACCACGTAGCGGTTGTGCACCACTTCGTGGCGCACGTAGATCGGCGCGCCGTAGGACTCCAGCGCACGTTCGACGATCGCGATGGCGCGGTCGACGCCGGCACAGAAGCCGCGGGGATTGGCGAGAAGGATGTCCATGGGCATCGCTGGATTATCGCACGTCGCCGGCGACCTTCCCGCTCCGCAGGCCGAACAGGATCAGCAGCACCGCGCCGACGGTAATGCCGCAGTCGGCCACGTTGAACACCGGAAAGCTCCACTGCCGGTAGTAGACCTGGATGAAGTCGGTCACCTGCGCCGCATGCAGGCGGTCGACCAGGTTGCCCAGCGCGCCGCCGACGATGAAAGCCAGCGGCAAGGCGGTGCGCCAGTCGCGGCGTGGGGTGCGCGCCAGCCATACGACCAGCGTGCTGCTGATCACCAGCGCCAGCACCACGAAAAACCAGCGCTGCCAGCCGGTGCTGTCGGCCAGGAAGTTGAAGGCCGCGCCGGTGTTGAAGGCCAGCGTCCAGTTGAGGAACCCGGGAATCACCGGGTGCGGCATGCCGGCCGGCTGCAACGCGTGCAGCGCCCACAGCTTGGTGAGCTGATCGAGGCCGATGACCAGCAGGGAAAGCAGCAACCAGGGCAAGGCGTTGGGTTTGGGGTGCATGGGCCAGTCCGAAGCGGGTTATCCGACATCGTTCACCTTGGCGCAGCGGCGAAGCCGAAGGGCATGCGCGGCAGGCGCCCAGACGCCAGGGCGAACGGAGTTTTTTATGGAAGCTAGAACCAGCGGCGCGTCTCGCCCTGCCCCGCCACGTTCTCCACGCAGCGGCCGCACAACTCCGGATGCTCCGGATGGCTGCCCACGTCGGGACGGAGGTGCCAGCAGCGCACGCACTTGGCCGCATCGCTTGCCGTCGCCGAAACCCAGGCTTCGCCGCCGGCCAGTTCCACCTTGGCCGCCTCGTCGGAGTGCGGCGACAGGGGCGCCAATGAGGCCTCGGAGGTGATGAAGAAGAAGCGCAACTCCTCCCGTGCCGGGGCGTAGCGTTCGACCAGCGCAGGGTCGGCATGGATCGCCAGCTTCGCCTCCAGCGAGGCGCCGATCCGGCCGTCCTTGCGCATGCCCTCGAGCACGCGCGCGCCCGCTTCGCGGATCGCCAGCAGATCGGCCCACCAGCGGCGCTGCTCGGGCGAACCCTGCGTGGCAGCGAGGCCGTCGTACCAGGTCTCGAACAACACGCTCTCGCCGCGCTCGCCGGGCAACTGCTGCCAGATCTCCTCGGCGGTGAAGGCCAGGATCGGCGCCAGCCAGCGCACCAGCGCCTGCGCGATGCGGAACATCGCGCTCTGCGCGCTGCGGCGGCCGTGGCTGTCGGTCGGCATGGTGTAGAGCCGATCCTTGGTGATGTCCAGGTACAACGCGCCCATCTCGTTGGTGCAGAAGTTCTGCACGCGCGCGACCACGTCGGGGAAGTCGTAGCGCTCGTAGGCGGCGATCACCGCCTGCTGCACGTCGTACGCCTGCTGCACCGCCCACTGGTCCAGCGGCAGGCTCTGCTCCACAGGCAGCAGATGCCTGTCCGGATCGAAGCCATCCAGGTTGCCGAGCAGGAACCTGGCGGTGTTGCGGATGCGACGGTAGCTGTCCGAAACGCGCTTGAGGATCTCGTCCGAAACGGTCATCTCGTTGCGGTAGTCGGCCGAAGCCACCCACAGGCGCAGCACGTCCGCGCCGAGCGTATCCATCACCTTCTGCGGCGCCACCACGTTGCCCAGCGACTTGGACATCTTGCGGCCGGCCGCGTCGACGGTGAAGCCGTGCGTGAGCACCTCGTCGTACGGCGCGCGGCCGTGGATCGCCGAAGAAGTCAGCAGCGAGGACTGGAACCAGCCGCGGTGCTGGTCCGAGCCTTCCAAGTACATCACCTTGTACTGCGCGGCGCCGCCCTGCTGCAGTTCGGGCCGCTGGCCGACCACGCAGAAGTGGGTGACGCCGGAGTCGAACCAGACGTCGAGGATGTCGGTGACCTTCTCGTAGTCGCCCGCCTGCTCGCCCAGCAGTTCGGCCGCGTCCAGTTCGTACCAGGCATCGACGCCGCCCTGCTCGACGCGCTTCGCCACCTGCTCCAGCAGCGCGACGGAATCGGGATGCGGCTCCTGCGTGCCCTTGTGCACGAACAGTGCGATCGGCACGCCCCAGGTGCGCTGGCGGCTGATGCACCAGTCCGGACGCCCCGCCACCATGCCGGCGATGCGCTCCTCGCCCCAGGTCGGCACCCAGCGCACGTCCTTGATGGACTTGAGCGCGGTCGCGCGCAGGTCCGCCTGCTCCATGCCGATGAACCATTGCGGCGTGGCGCGGAAGATCACCGGCGTCTTGTGACGCCAGCAGTTGGGGTAGCTGTGCTCGATCTTCGCGTGGGCGAGCAGCACGCCGCGGTTGCGCAGCAGCTCCACGATGGCGTCGTTGGCTTTCCAGATGTGCATGCCGGCCAGCGTGAGCCCATCGGCCGCCGGCACGTCCTCGCGATAGGCGCCGCGCGGACCGACGTAGTTGAGCGTGCCCAGGCCGTTCTCGCGGCCGACGACGAAGTCCTCCATGCCGTGGTCCGGGGCCGTGTGCACGGCGCCGGTGCCATCCTCGGCGGAAACGTGTTCGCCGAGCAGGATGGGCACTTCGCGCGGATAGAACGGGTGCTGCAGCCTGAGGCCCCCGAGGTCCGCGCCCTTGGCGTGGCCGAGCACCCGCGACGGCTCGACGCCGTAGCGCTTGAGCGCCGGCTCGACCAGCGCACTGGCGACCGCCAGCAGCACGCGTCGGCCGTCACGTGACGGTCCCTCGACCAGCGCGTACTCGAAGTCCGCACCGAGCGCCACCGCCTGGCTGGACGGCAGCGTCCACGGCGTGGTGGTCCAGATCGGCACGGCGACGATCGCATCGCCCGGGTCGACGCCGAACCTGGCCGCGAGCGCCTTCGGATCGAGCGCGTCGTAGGCCACGTCCACCGCCGGCGACTGCTTGTCGCCGTATTCGATCTCCGCCTCGGCCAGCGCCGAGCCGCAGTCGAAGCACCAGTACACCGGCTTGGCGCCACGCACCACGTGTCCGTTGGCGACGATGCGCGCCAGCGCGCGCAGCATGTCCGCTTCGTAGCGGAAATCCATCGTCTTGTAGGGGTTCGACCAGTCGCCCAGCACGCCCAGACGCTTGAAATCGGCGCGCTGGCCGTCGATCTGCTCCTGCGCGTATTCGCGGCACTTCTGGCGGAACGCCCGCGCGTCGAGTTTCTCGCCCGGCTTGCCGAACTTCTTCTCCACCGCGATCTCGATCGGCAGGCCGTGGCAGTCCCAGCCCGGCACGTACGGCGAGCGGCAACCGGCCAGCAGCTTGGACTTGACCACCATGTCCTTGAGGATCTTGTTGACCGCGTGGCCGATGTGGATCGCCCCGTTGGCGTACGGCGGGCCGTCGTGCAGCACGAAGGCCTTGTCGCGGCCGGCCGCCTTCTGCTGGATCTGCGCGTAGCGGTCGACCTTCTCCCATTCGGCCAGCCAGTGCGGCTCGCGCTTGGGCAGGTCGCCGCGCATCGGGAAATCCGTCTGCGGCAGGTTGATCGTGCTCTTGTAGTCGTGCGTCATGTGGGGCTGTCCGTGGGGCGACGCCGGAAGGCGCGAAACGCGCCGGCGAACCTCTGAAAATAGTGGAAATTGCTGCGATGCGGTAGGGGAACGAGCGGCGTCAGGCCTCGGCCAGCCGCGGATTCATGCCCAGCAGTTCGCGCGCCTGGCGGGCATCCTCGTGCATCTGCGCGGTCAGCGCCTCCAGGCCGTCGAACTTCTGTTCGTCACGCAGCTTGGCGACGAACTCCACGGCCATGCGCCGGCCGTACAGGTCGCCCTCGAAGTCGAACAGGCACACCTCCAGCACCGGCTGGGCGACCTGGTTGACCGTAGGCCGCAGGCCCAGCGACGCCACGCCCGGCCAGCTGCACGGCGCCTCGCCGAGCCCGACGCGCACGGCAAAGATCCCCTGGATGGGGCTGACCCGCCCGCGCAGGTGGATGTTGGCGGTCGGGAAACCCAGCGCGCGGCCGAGCTGGTTGCCGCGCTCGACCCGTCCGTCGATCACGAACGGCCGGCCCAGCAGCGGCGCGGCCCCGGCAAACTCACCGGCGGCCAGCAGCGCGCGCACGCGCGTCGCCGATACGCGCGCGCCATCCAGCAGCACGGGCGGCATCACCCGCGTGATGAAACCCCGTTCCGCGCCCATACGCTCGAGCAGCGCGACGTCGCCAGCACGCTTGTGGCCGAAACGGAAATCCTCGCCGACCCAGACCTCCCGCGCCGCCAGCCGAGTGAGCAGCACGCGCTGCACGAAATCCTCCGCGGACATCGCGGTCAGCGCCGCGTTGAAACGCAGCAACAGCGCCTGCGCCACGCCGGCGGCGGCAAAGCCCCTGAGCTTCTCGCGTACGCTGGAAAGCCGCGGAACCGGCTCGGGCGAGAAGTATGCCCGCGGCAAGGGTTCGAAACTGACCACCGCCGGCACCGCGTCGAGTGCCTGGGCGCGGACGCGCACCTCGGCCAGCAGGGCCTGGTGTCCGCGATGCAGGCCGTCGAAGGCGCCGATGGCCACCACGCTGCCTTCGGGCGCCAGGCAGGGGCCTGCAAGGTCCCGGGATAGTGTCGTCATCCGGGCAGTATACGAGAGCCGTGCAGCCGGCCCGTGCAGCCCCCGCTGTTCGCGCCGGAGGCAGCAGGCCTCACACCCCGCGCAGCTCGCGCACCCGGAAGCCCATCGCGAACAGGGCCACCACGTAGGTCAGCCCGCCAGCCGCGACCAGCACTGCCAGGTGCCACACGCGCGTGAACGTCGGTACGGACGTCCAGTCCTGCCACAGCCAGCGTCCCAGCAGCAGCACCGCCACCATCGCTGCGCAGGCCACCGCCAGCCGCACGAAATGCCGCGCCCAGCCGCGCTGGCGCTCGTACACCCCGGCCTGCTTGAGCCAGCGCCACAACAGGCCCAGGTTGATATAGCTCGCCAGCGCGCTGGCCATGCCCAGCGCCATGTGCAGGCCAGGCACTTCCGCCAGCGCCTGCAGCCAAGGCGCCTGCTTCTGCGCCGGCGTGGCCCACAGCGCGAACAGCAGCGCCACGAACAGCACGTTCAGCGCCATGTTGGCGACCAGCGAAGCGACGCCCGCGCGCACCGGCGTGCGCGTGTCCTGCCGCGCGTAGAACGCCGGCAGCAGCACCTTGACCAGCGCGAACGCCGGCAGGCCGAAGCTCAGTGCGGTGATCGACAGCGTGGCCATGCGCGTGTCGAAGGCGTTGAAGCGGCCATGCTGGAACAGCGTCGCTACCAGCGGTTCGGCCAGCAGCATCAGGCCGAACATCGCCGGCACGGCGATCAGCAGCGTGGTGCGCAGGCCCCAGTCGAGCGCGCTGGAAAAGCCGGTGCGATCGGTGGTGACGTGATGGCGCGACAGCGAAGGCAGGATGACCGTGCCCAACGCCACGCCGAACACGCCCAGCGGCAGTTCCAGGAAACGGTCCGCCTGCGACAGCCAGCTCTGCGAGCCGGCGATCAGCAGCGAGGCGATCACGGTGTCCAGCAGCAGGTTGATCTGCGCCACCGAGGAGCCGAACAGCGTCGGCACCATCAGCCGCATGATCCGGCGCACCTGTGGATGGCTCCAGCCCCAGCGCGGCATCGCGAGCAGATCCAGCCCGCGCAGCGCCGGCAACTGGAACAGGAGCTGCAGGATGCCGGCGGCCAGGATCGCCCAGCCCAGCGCCAGGATCGGCGTCTGCAGCCACTTCGACAGCCACAGTGCGCCGGCGATCATGCACAGGTTGAGGATCACCGGCGTCAGCGCGGGCAGGCCGAAGCGGTGGAAACTGTTGAGCGCGCCGCCACACAGCGCCGTCAGCGAGACGAACAATAGGAACGGGAAGGTCAGCCGCAGCAGCTCCACCGTCAGCGTGAACTTCTTCGGCTCGTCCAGCGCGCCCGGCGAAAACAGCATGGTCACCTCGGGCGCGAAGATCAGCCCGATCGCCGTGACCACCAGCAGCACGCCGCCGAGCGTGCCGGAGACGCGCGCCATCAGGTCCTTGAGGTCCGCGTGGCTGCCCTTCTCCTTCACCTCGGTGAACACCGGCACGAAGGCGGTGGAGAACGAGCCCTCGGCGAACAATCGGCGCATGAAGTTGGGAATGCGGAAGGCGACCCAGAAGGCGTCGGTCGCCGCATTGGCGCCGAAGGCCGAGTTGATCGCCATGTCGCGCACCAGGCCGAGTACGCGGGAGATCATCGTCATGCTGCTGAACGAGAGCAGCCCGCGGAACATGCTGGGGGATTTCATTGCCTGGGCAAAACCTGACTGGCAGCCGCGCCGACGCGGCCAAAGCGCATAGTCTGACAGGCCCCGGCGGCGCTTAGGTAGCCGGCAAGGGGCGGCGGAAGGGCATTCCGGGGCCAGCCTAAGCGGTTGACGCAGCAACCCATTGCCCGCATAATTGCCCGTCTTTTTCCAACCCCTTGCCTTCCCTGGAGTTCTACCTTGGCCAACATCAAGTCCGCGAAGAAGCGCGCGCGCCAGTCCGAGCAGCGCCGTCTGCGCAACGTCAGCGCCCGTTCCATGGTGCGCACCGCCCTGAAGAAGGTCGTCAAGGCCATCGAGGCGAAGGACAAGGCCGCCGCCGTGGAAGCCTTCGCCGCCGCCCAGCCGGTCATGGACCGCTACGCCGCGCGTGGTCTGATCCACAAGAACAAGGCCGCTCGTCACAAGAGCCGCCTCAACGCGAAGATCCACGAGCTGGCGTAAGCCGGCTTCGCACATCAATCAAGGGTTGGTGGAAAGGCCGGCGCTAGCCGGCCTTTTCGTGTGCGCGCAAGAAAGGCAGGCAGCCACCCGGCTGCCTGCCATGGTCACGAGAAGCTGGTGGTGTACACGCTGGGCGAGGCGAACAGGCCGTCCTGCTTCTTCGCGTCGCATACGGCATAGGTGAAGCCGCGCTGGATCGCATGGGCGCCCACCGCGCCATCGCGCCGCAAGGCGATGAAGCCCACCTGGATTTCCTTCGCCCCGTCCGGGCGCTTCTTCACGATGCGCCGCACCGCCTCCTCGCAGGCCTCCTGCGGGCTGCGCCCTTGGCGCATCAGCTCGACCACCAGGAAGCTGCCGGCGTTGCGGATCACCTCCTCGCCCACGCCGGTGGAGGTGGCGCCGCCCACCTCGCCGTCCACGTAGAGGCCGGCGCCGATGATCGGGCTGTCGCCGACGCGGCCGCGCATCTTCCACGCCATGCCGCTGGTGGTGCAGGCGCCGGCCAGGTGGCCGTGCGCATCGACGGCGAGCATGCCGATGGTGTCGTGGTTGTCGTGCCCGCCGGGCAGGCTGCGGTGGTAGTCGAGGTTCTCGCTGTTGGCGACCGGCTTGTACTTCGCCGTCTTCAGCCACTCGTGCCAGGCCTTTTCGGCCTCCGGCGTCAGCAGGTTTTCCTCGTGGAATCCCTGCTCGCGGGCGAACTGCAGCGCACCCTCGCCGACCAGCAGCACGTGCGGCGTGGCCTCCATCACCCGCCGCGCCACGCGGATCGGATGGGCGATGTGTTCGATGCACGCGACCGCGCCGCAGCGGCCGTCGTGGTCCATGATGCTGGCGTCCAGGGTGACGTGACCGTCGCGGTCGGGATAGCCGCCCTTGCCGACGCTGTGGTTGGACAGGTCCGATTCGGGCACCTGGGCGCCGCGCTC
This sequence comes from Frateuria sp. YIM B11624, assembly GCF_049727805.1. Classification (NCBI taxonomy): domain Bacteria; kingdom Pseudomonadati; phylum Pseudomonadota; class Gammaproteobacteria; order Lysobacterales; family Rhodanobacteraceae; genus Frateuria; species Frateuria sp. YIM B11624. Next base: position 26,741 of record NZ_JBCNYA010000019.1, on the reverse strand, counting down.
CACCGCATCGAGCGCCTTGCCGCCCTGGCCGAGTACGGTCCAGGCCGCCTGGTTGGCGGGCACGCCGAAGTCCCAGGTGGAGATCACGCGGGCGCCGCCGGTGCCGGGCAGCGCGCCCTTCGACGGCGCGGCGGCAGCGGCCGCGAAGCGCGGCGCGGCCAGCGCGCCGGCGGCCAGCATGGAGGACTTCAGGAAATCGCGGCGGGAAGGCATGGCGGAAACTCCTCGGACAGAAGCTCCGCATGATGCGCGAATCGGGCTGGGCAGGCGAATGCGGGTTCCGGCAAGACTTCCCCCATCCGCCTATCGGCACCTTCCCCCGTGGGACGGGGGAAGGCTCGATGATGAGGGCTGTGGCGCCTGTGCCCTTCCCCGTTGACGGGGAAAGGTGCCCGAAGGGCGGATGGAGAAGCCTTGCGAGGAAGCCGCCTACGGCTCGCCTCGCAGCCGCACGTCGCCCGGCTGCATGTCGGTGCGCTCCTCGCGCACCTGGCGCTGTGACTCGAAGAAGCGCTGCACCTGCTGGCACACCGCCATGGTGTTGTCGCGCGCGATCGCCGACACTAGGAACCACGATTCCTTCCATTCCAGCCGCTGCACGATGTCCTCGGCCACCGCCTGGCGCTCGTCTTCCGGCAGCACGTCGGCCTTGTTGAGCACCAGCCAGCGCGGGCGCTCCAGCAGCTCGGGATCGAACTTGGCCAGCTCCTGCTCGATCGCGCGCACCTGCTCGACCGGGTCGGTGCCGTCGATCGGTGCGATGTCCACCAGGTGCAGCAGCAGGCGCGTGCGCGAGACATGGCGCAGGAACTGGATACCCAGGCCCGCGCCCTCGGCCGCCCCTTCGATCAGGCCGGGAATATCGGCGATCACGAAGCTCTGGTCGGTACCCAGGCTGACGACCCCCAGGTTCGGGTGCAGCGTGGTGAACGGATAGTCGGCCACGCGCGGCGTCGCCGCGGAAACGGCGCGGATGAAGGTCGACTTGCCGGCATTGGGGAAGCCGAGCAAGCCCACGTCCGCCAGCAGCTTGAGCTCGAGCTTGAGCTCGCGCACGTCGCCCGGCGTGCCAGGGGTGGATTTGCGCGGCGCCCGGTTCACCGAACTCTTGAAGTGGATATTGCCCAGCCCGCCCTTGCCGCCCTCGGCCACCAGCAGGCGCTGGCCGTGCTGGGTGAGATCGCCGATCACCTCGTCGGTATCGACATTGGTGACCACGGTGCCGACCGGCACGCGAATGGTGGTGTCCTCGCCACCCTTGCCGTACATGTCCGAGCCCATGCCATTCTCGCCGCGCTGGGCCTTGAAGCTGCGCTGGTGGCGAAAGTCGATCAGCGTGTTGAGGCCTTCGTCGGCCACCAGCCAGACCGAGCCGCCATGGCCGCCGTCGCCACCGTTGGGGCCGCCGAACGGGATGAACTTCTCGCGACGGAAGCTAACGCAGCCGTTGCCGCCGTCACCGGCCTGGACTTTGATGATCGCTTCGTCGACGAATTTCATGGCTTGGGGCCTGGGAACGGGGAACGGGGAACGGGGAACGGGGAACGAGCAGAGCGTGGTCCAAGGTTAACCGGGAAGCTGCATGTTCCCCGTTCCCTGTTCCCCGTTTCCTGCCTCACAAAAAACAAAAGCCCCGCCGAAGCGGGGCTTTCGCTGCAGCTTCAGGGGCGATCAGCCCTTGACGACGCTGACGAACTTGCGGTTGTTCTCGCCGCGGGTCTTGAACTCGACCACGCCGTCGGTCAGCGCGAACAGGGTGTGGTCACGGCCCAGGCCCACGCCGGTGCCGGCATGGAACTTGGTGCCGCGCTGGCGGACGATGATGTTGCCGGCCTCGATGGCCTGGCCGCCGTACACCTTCACGCCCAGGTACTTCGGGTTCGAGTCGCGACCGTTGCGGGACGAACCTACGCCTTTTTTATGTGCCATGACTTGATTCCTCCGGCTTTATCAGGCGTTGATGCCCGTGATCTCGACTTCGGTGAAATGCTGCCGATGCCCCATCTGCTTCTTGTGGTGCTTGCGGCGGCGGAACTTGATGATGCGCACCTTGTCGGCGCGGCCATGCTTGCGCACGGTGGCCGAAACGGTGGCGCCGGCAACGGTCGGCGCGCCGACGTTGACCGAATCGCCCGAGCCGACCAGCAGCACCTGGTCGAAGCTCACGTTGGCGCCTTCCTCGGCATCCAGCAGCTCCACGCGCAGCACGTCGCCCTGCTGGACGCGGTACTGCTTGCCGCCGGTCTTGATGACTGCATAACTCATGGGATTGTCCCTTCTGTCGTTATTCTCTTGGGTTTCGCCACGCGCGTACCGGCCGTGGTGAACGGCGGATTATAGCGACCCCGTCAGGGCGTGGTCAATCTTTGAGCAGCCGGATCAATGGCCTGCGGAGGAGCCCGCCGCCGGGGCGCCCAGCTTCGGGCCGGGCACGGCCAGCGCAGCCGGGCAGCGGCCCTGGGCATCGATGCGGCCGCTCTTCTGCAGCTCGGCCAGCATCGCCTGGGCCCGCTGGCGGCCCCATTCCTGCCCCAATTGCATGCCCTCGGCCATGGTCGCGGGCATTTCGGTGACGACCTTCCGGCCCAGCGGCGAGCGGTAAAACTTGAGCAGGCCCTGGATGTCCGCCGCACTGAAGTGCCGCTGGTAGATCGGCACCATGCGCTCGGTCAGCTCCCGCACGCCCTTGGCGTCGACGAAGCCCTGCCAGTAGCTGGCCGGCACGCAGGGAATCTGCTGCTGCATCATGGCCGCCATCTGGGTGTTCATCTGGCCCAGCATGCGGTCGACGCCGAACACCTCCATCAGCTGGCGCACCTGCGCCTCGCTGGGCGGCTTGGTCGTCGCCGCGGTGGCCAGGCCGGCGCTCGTCGCCAGCAGCACGCCCATGACCCGTCCGCTCCACTTGCGCATGCCTGTCTCCCGATCGCCCGCGGCCAGCCGCGAAAGCCCCGCATTTAGCCACAGCCGGGCGGCAGGCGGAATCTCAATTTCTGATCCAGGCAGGTTGCTATAGTGGCCGGTCTCCCCCATATCCCTGCGCGCATGGAAACCATACGCATCCGCGGCGCCCGCACGCACAACCTCAAGAACATCGACCTGGACCTGCCGCGCGATCGCCTGATCGTGATCACCGGCCTGTCCGGCTCGGGCAAATCCTCGCTCGCCTTCGACACCATCTACGCCGAAGGCCAGCGCCGCTACGTCGAGTCGCTCTCGGCGTACGCGCGGCAGTTCCTGTCGATGATGGAAAAGCCCGACGTCGACCACATCGAGGGCCTCTCGCCGGCGATCTCGATCGAGCAGAAGTCGACCTCGCACAACCCGCGCTCGACCGTGGGCACGATCACCGAGGTCTACGATTACCTGCGCCTGCTGTACGCCCGCGTCGGCACGCCGCGCTGCCCGGACCACGCCATCCCGCTGGAGGCGCAGACGGTCAGCCAGATGGTCGACGGCACGCTGGCGCTCGATCCCGACAAGCGCTGGATGCTGCTCGCGCCGGTGGTCCGCGAGCGCAAGGGCGAGCACGTGCAGGTGTTCGACCAGCTGCGCGCGCAGGGCTTCGTGCGCGCCCGCGTCGACGGCGTGGTGTACGAGCTCGACGCGGTGCCGCCCCTGACCCTGCGCCAGAAGCACACCATCGAGGTGGTGATCGACCGGTTCCGTCCGCGAGAGGACCTGAAGCAGCGCCTGGCCGAGTCGTTCGAGACCGCACTGCGGCTGGGCGACGGCCTGGCGATCGTGGTCGACATGGACGACGACAAGGCGCCCGAGCAGCTGTTCTCCTCGCGCTACTCCTGCCCGGTCTGCGACTACTCGCTGCCGGAACTGGAGCCGCGCCTGTTCTCGTTCAACTCGCCGATCGGCGCCTGCCCGAGCTGTGACGGCCTGGGCGTGACCCAGGTGTTCGACCCGGCGCGGGTGGTCGGCCATCCCGAGCTGCCGCTGTCCAACGGCGCGATCCGCGGCTGGGACCGGCGCAACCCGCACTACTTCCAGATGCTGCAGTCGCTGGCCGCGCACTACGGCTTCGACGCGGACACGCGCTGGCGCGACCTGCCGGCGCACATCCAGCAGGCGATCCTGTACGGCAGCGGCAAGGAGAAGATCGCCTTCCGCTACCTCACCGAGCGCGGCGGCCGGGTCACCCGCGAGCACGCGTTCGAAGGCATCCTCCCCAACCTAGAGCGGCGCTACAAGGAAACCGAATCGACCGCGGTGCGCGAGGAGCTGTCCAAGTACATCAGCGACCATCCCTGCCCCACCTGCGAGGGCCAGCGCCTGAACCGCTCGGCGCGCAACGTGTTCGTCGCCGACCACGCACTGCCGGCGCTGACCAACCGCTCGATCGACGATGCTCTGGCCTTCTTCGACGAGCTCAAGCTGACCGGCTGGCGCGGCGACATCGCGGCGAAGATCGTCAAGGAGATCCGCGAGCGGCTGACCTTCCTGAACGACGTGGGCCTCAACTACCTCACGCTTGATCGCCAGGCCGACACGCTCTCCGGCGGCGAAGCCCAGCGCATCCGCCTGGCCAGCCAGATCGGCGCCGGCCTGGTCGGCGTGATGTACGTGCTGGACGAGCCCTCGATCGGCCTGCACCAGCGCGACAACGAGCGCCTGCTGGGCACGCTCACGCGCCTGCGCGACCTGGGCAACACGGTGATCGTGGTCGAGCACGACGAGGACGCCATCCGCATGGCCGACCACGTGCTCGACATCGGCCCCGGCGCCGGCGTGCATGGCGGCGAGGTGGTGGCGCAGGGCACGCTGAAGGACATCCTCGGCTCCGAGCGCTCGCTCACCGGCCAGTACCTGTCGGGCACGCGCAGCATCGAGGTGCCGACCGAGCGGCGCAAGCCGCTCGACGAGGAATCCTGGCTGCGCCTGAAGGGCGCCCGCGGCAACAACCTCAAGCACGTCGACCTGGCGATCCCGGCCAAGCTGTTCACCTGCGTCACCGGCGTCTCCGGCTCGGGCAAGTCCACGCTGGTCAACGACACGCTGTTCCGCCTGGCCGCTTCCGAGTTGAACGGCGCCAGCGCGCAGCCGGCGCCATTCGAGTCGGTACAGGGCATGGACCTGTTCGACAAGGTGGTCGACATCGACCAGTCGCCGATCGGCCGCACGCCGCGCTCCAACCCGGCCACCTACACCGGCCTGTTCACGCCGCTGCGCGAGCTGTTCGCGCAGGTGCCCGAGGCGCGCGCGCGCGGCTACACGCCGGGCCGTTTCAGCTTCAACGTGCGCGGCGGCCGCTGCGAGGCCTGCGAAGGCGACGGCATGATCAAGGTGGAGATGCACTTCCTGCCGGACGTCTACGTGCCCTGCGACGTCTGCCACGGCAAGCGCTACAACCGCGAGACGCTGGAGATCCACTACAAGGGCAACACGATTGCCGACGTGCTCGACATGACGGTGGAGGACGCGCTGAAGCTGTTCGAGAACGTGCCGACCATCGCGCGCAAGCTCGACACGCTGCGCGCCGTGGGCCTGGACTACATCAAGCTCGGCCAGAGCGCGACCACGCTCTCCGGAGGCGAGGCGCAGCGCGTGAAGCTCTCCAAGGAGCTTTCCAAGCGCGACACCGGCCGCACGCTCTACATCCTGGACGAGCCGACCACCGGCCTGCACTTCCACGACATCGAGCAGTTGCTCGACGTGCTGCATCAGTTGGTCGACCAGGGCAACACCGTGGTGGTGATCGAGCACAACCTCGACGTGATCAAGACCGCCGACTGGATCGTCGACCTCGGCCCCGAAGGCGGCGCCGGCGGCGGCCGCATCCTGGTCGCCGGTACGCCGGAAGAAGTGGCCGGCACGCCCGAATCGCACACCGGCCGCTTCCTGCTGCCGCACATGAAGGCCCCGGCTCCAGCGGAGAAGAAGCCGGCGGCCAAGCGCACCAAGAACACGCTCAAGCACATCGCCTCGGCCGACAAGCACCGGCCCATGCCGCGCAAGAAGAAGGCCCCGTGAGCCCGCGCAAGTCGACGAAGAAGGCGTCGGTCGAATCGCCCGCCGAGCAACTGCCGCCAGCCGCGCCCACACCGCTGTTCACCGCGGTGCTGCCGGTGCGCTGGCGCGACCTGGACGCCTTCAACCACGTCAACAACTCCAACTACCTGACCTACCTGGAGGAGGCGCGGCTGCAGTGGCTCAGCCACGTGCCCGGCCCGTGGTTCGACGACCACGCCATGCCGGTGATGGCCGCCGTGCAGCTCAACTATCGCCGCCCGATCGAGTGGCCGGCGCAATTGCACGTCGAGCTGTTCTGCGAGCGGCTGGGCACCAGCTCGATGACCGTCGGCCATCGCATCCTGGACGCGGAACACGCCGACCGCCTGTACGGCGACGGCAACGTGGTGATGGTGTGGATGGACCCCGCCACCGGCAAGCCGGTGCCGCTACCCGAGGCGATCCGCGAAGCCGCCGGCACCCCGTAGGGCGGGCTTCAGCCCACCATCGCCTTGAGACCGAGGGCACGGTGGACTGAAGCCCACCCTACGGTCGCACGATGGTCTGCCTCTATGATGGCCCTTCCCCACGAAGGAGCCTGACCATGCCTCTGCCCCCTCGCCGCGCCCTCGCCTTCGCTTGCCTCGCCGCGTGCCTTGCGCCCGCCGTACAGGCGGCCGATGCCACCGAACTGACCCTCTACCGCAGCGACAGCCCTGCGCTGTACACGGCCGCGGGCGACGGCAGCGTGGGCGAAGGTCATGCCGTGGTGCGCGAACAGCGCACGCTGCAATTGAAGACCGGCACGCAGGACGTCAGCCTGGGCGACCTGCCGCTTTACCTCGATCCCGAAGCGATCGCCCTCGCCTTCGCCAACGACCGCGCCAAGGTGGTTTCCCAGCGCCTGCTGCTCGGCCAGGGCAACGAGGCCGCGCTGGCAGGCCTGGTCGGACAGCAGATCACCGTGCTCGGCAGCAACGGCGAAACGCTGGCGCAGGGCATCCTGCAGCGCGCCGGCAACGGTCTGCTGGTGAAGGGCACGCTGGGCACCACGCTGGTGCGCGACTACGCCGCCGTGCGTTCGTCCGCAGGCGACTTCCCCACCGGCGCCAGCCTGCGCCTGCGCGTGGATGCCGCGCGTGCCGGCGACGCCACCGCGACGCTCAGCTACCCCACCGCCGGCCTGGGCTGGCGTGCCGCCTACGTGGCCACGATGCAGCCGGGCAATGCTTGCCGCATGCAGTTCGAATCACGCGCCAGCATCGCCAACCGGAGCGGGCGCGACTGGCACGACGCCACGCTGAAACTGGTCGCGGGCGAGCCGCGCTTCGCCAAGCCCGCGGCGCCGCAGCCGATGATGGCCATGGCGCGCGGCTTCGGGAAGGCCTCGTCGACTGACATGCCGCAGCAGTCCTCGCTCGGCGATTACCGCCTCTACACCCTGCCGCAGCCGGTCGACCTGCCCGACGGCAGCGTCAGCCAGGTCCCGCTCTATGCCACCCGCACGCTCGCCTGCGAACGCACCGCGCTGTACGAGAACGGCAACAGCTGGACGCCGCCGGAACCGATGCTCGCTCCCGACTTCAACACCGGCGGCGGCAACACGATCGAAAGCACGCTGCGCTTCACCGCCTTCGACAGCCTGCCGGCCGGCTTCCTGCGCGTGCTGGGCAGCGACAACGCCGGCACGCCGCAATTCCTCGGCGAGGGCCGGCTCGACGACACGCCCAAGGGCAGCGATGCCACCCTTACGCTCGGCACCGCCTTCGACCTGCGTGCCGAGCGCGAGCGCACGTCGTTCAAGCTGGACAAGGGTGCGCACACGATGGACGAGGCCTTCCGCATCACGCTCACCAATGCCGGCGAATCGGCGCGCGTGGTGACCGTTCGCGAACATCCCAGCCGCTGGCGCGAATGGACCCTGGCGTCTTCGTCGACCAAGCCGAGCAAGCAATCGCCGGACGTGCTGGAGTTCAAGGTGAATGTGCCCGGCGGCGGCAAGGCGACGCTGGACTACGCGGTGCATTACCGTTGGTCTGAATAGGCTGGGCTGAGGCAAGGCCTCCCCCGTCCGCCCTTCGGGCACCTTCCCCCGCAAGCGGGGGAAGGACTGGAACGCAGCATCCGGTATCGAACCCTCCAAGCAGAAGAGATCAGCGCGCGGCACAGCTACGAATCTTCCCCCGCTCAGCGGGGGAAGGTGCCCGAAGGGCGGATGGGGGCAATTTGCGACACACTCACCGCTTGCCCCTGAAGAACCCAAGGAACCGCGCCATGCTCGACATCCTCCCGCACGACGGCGACATCGCCGAGATCCGCCTGGCCCGCCCGCCGGTCAATGCGTTGAACATGGACCTGATCGTCGCCCTGCGCGACGCCCTCGCACAGGCGCCGCGCGACGGCGCGCGCGGACTGGTGATCTCCGGCGCGCCGGGCCTGTTTTCCGCAGGCGTGGACGTACCCGAATTGCTGCAACGCGACCGCGCCGGCGTGCGCGACTACTGGCGCGCGCTGTTCGCCCTGTGCGCGGACCTGGCCTACCTGCCGGTTCCTGCGGTGGCGGCGATCACCGGCCACAGCCCCGCGGGCGGCGCCGTGCTGGCGCTGTTCTGCGACTATCGCGTGATGGCGCAGGGACCGTTCCGGATCGGCCTGAACGAGGTGCAGGTGGGCCTGCTGGTGCCCGATTGCATCCAGCTCGCGCTGCGCCGCGTGGTCGGCACTTACCGCGCCGAGCGGCTGCTGGTCGCTGGCGCCATGATCGAGGCCGAGCAGGCGCTGGCCTGCGGCTTCGTGGACGAGCTGACCGGCGTGGACCAGGTGGTCACCCGCGCGGTGCACTGGCTCGGCGAACTGCTGGCGCTGCCGCGCCAGGCGATGCTGGCCACCCGCGAACTGGCCCGCGCCGACCTGCGTGCCGCCTGGCAGGACGTCGACGCGCTACCGCTGGACAGCTTCACCGATGCGTTCTTCAACGACGAGACGCAGGCGACGCTGCACGCGCTGGTCGCCCGGTTGAAGGCCAAGAGCGCCTGAGGACCTGCCGGCCGTTCAGCCGGTGGCGATCGGCCGCGACGGGTCGCTCACCCAGCCGCTCCATGAGGGCGCGTACAGCCGCGAGCCGTGCAGCCCGGCGTATTCCATCGCCAGCAGGTTGTGGCAGGCAGTGACGCCTGAGCCGCACATGTGCACCACCCGCTCGGGCGGCGTCTCGCCCAGCACGGCGGCGAACTCCGTGCGCAGTTGCGCCGCCGGCTTGAAACGGCCATCCCCGCCGAGGTTGTCGGCATAGGGGCGGTTCAGCGCGCCGGGCACGTGGCCAGCGGCGCGGTCCAGCGGTTCGGTATCGCCGCGATAGCGCGCGGCGGCGCGCGCATCGACCAGCACCGGCGCCGGTTCGGCATGCAGCGCGGCGTGGTCGGTGATCGCCTGGTTGGCGTCGAAATGCAGGTCGACCTGCGTCGGTGCGCGCTGCTCCGCTCCGGCTTCGACAGGCAGCCCGGCCGCCCGCCAGGCGGCAAGGCCGCCGTCGAGCACCGCCACCTCGCGCACGCCGGCCAGTCGCAGCAGCCACCACAGCCGCGCCGCGGCCAGCGCGCTGCTGCCCGCATCGTAGGCCACCACCTGCAGGCCCGGACGCCAGCCCCAGCGGCCCAGCACGGCGGAGAACGCCTGCTCCAGCGGCAGCGGATGGCGGCCCAGGCCCTGGCCCTTGCGGTCGAGGTCGGACAGATCGTGTTCCAGGCTGGCGTGCACTGCGCCGGGAATGTGCGCCTCGCGGTATTCGCGCTCGGGCTTGTCCGGATCGGCGGCGCCGGCGCCGGCCGGGTCGGCGCGGCAGTCGACGATCAGCACCTGGTCCGGCGGCAGCGCAGCCAGTGCGGCCGGATCGATCAACGTGGTGTGCAGGCTCATGCGTGTCCCATCCGTTCGAGCAGATTGAGCAGCATCGCGGCGGTGGCGCCCCAGATGCGGTGGCCGCCGTGGACGAATTCGACCATCGGGCGACGGTGGCCGCGGTAGTCCATCACATAGCGCCGGAGGTTGGTCGGTTCAAGGAAGAAGGCGAACGGCACCTCGAACACTTCCGCGACCTCCGCCGGCGTCGGGTAGAGCACGGCCTGTTCATCGATGCGCGCGACCACCGGCGTGACGCAGTAGCCGCTGATCGTCTCGAAATTGTCGAGGAATCCCAGCGGCTGCACCTGCACGCGCTCCAGTCCGATCTCTTCTTCGCTCTCGCGCAGGGCGGTGTCGACCGCGTCGGCGTCCTCTGGATCCTTGCGGCCGCCGGGAAAAGCCACCTGCCCGGCATGCGCCTGCAGGTGCGCCGTACGCACCGTGAACACCAGCCGCGGCTGCACGCCTTCGCGCAGGCCGATCAGCACGGCCGCGGGACGCCGTGGCACATCGCCGAGCAGGTCGGCCATCTGGGCGTGGTTCCAACCGGGACCGGCGGGCGGATCGGAGAGCGGCCGCAGGGCGCGCGGCAGCGCGTCGAACACGCGCTGGACGGGTCGGTCGGGCACGCCGTCCATCACGCCCTCGCGCGCGCAGGCAGGATCTCGCGCATGTAGCGCAGGCGCTCCGCGTCGTCCATGCTGCGCCAGCGTGCGATCTCCTCGCCGCTGCGCAGGCAGCCCTCGCACCAGCCGCGCGCATCCAGCCGGCAGATGCCGATGCAGGGCGTGAGCGGAGCGACGGGTACGGCGGCGGGGTCGTGCGGCATTCGCACGATTTTAGCCGATGCAGGGGGCGTGCGATTGTGAGTTGGCGCCCCAGGCGCCCGGGATTCGTCCAGCGGGTCGCGCCAGCGCGAGCGTCCACGCCGCAGCCGAACGACCGCACGCCGCTCACTTGGCGATATCGAGCAACTCGATCTCGAACACCAGCGCCTCGTTCGGGCCGATGCGCGGCAACTGGCCGCGTTCGCCGTAGGCCAGCTGCGGCGGAATCACCACCTTCCAGCGGTCGCCCACGTGCATGCGCGGGATCACGTCCTGCCAGCCGGGGATGACCTTGTTGACCTGGAAGGTGACCGGCGCGCCGTGCGCCCACGAACTGTCGAACTCGGTGCCGTCGACCAGCATGCCGCGGTAGTTGACCGTCACGGTGCTGGTCACCGTGGGGCTGTCCTTGCCCTTGCCCGATTCGATCACCGCGTACTGAATGCCCGAGGGCAGCTGCACCACGCCGGGGCGCTTGCGGTTCTGCGCCAGGTAGTCGGCGCTCTTGCGCGCATTGGCCGCGGCGATGCGCTTGAACTCGGCCACCGCGTTGGTGTGCATCTGCTGTTCCAGGCGCTCGAGCTGGGCATGCATGTCCTGCATCGAGACGGCCGGATGACGCTTGGCGTAGGCATCGGCCATCGCCTTCTGCACGGTGGCCAGGTCCACGTCCGGATCGCCGCCGGCGAACTGGGAACCGATCTGGTAGCCGATCGCGTAGGACAGCTTGTGCTTGTCCAGCCTGGCCGGAGACGACGACGCGGCAGCGCGGTCCTGCGCATGCGCGACGCTTCCCAGCAGCAGCATGCCAAGCGCCAGCCCACCGAGTCGTGTCATGCCTTGCCTCCATCCTCGACCGAACCGACATGCTAAGCGCATTGGCGGCATCCTGCAGCGCCGTTGCCGGCGCTTGGCTTCGAACCCGCGCGGGGGCAAAGGTTCCCGCGCTACCATGCGCGTTTCCCTTGCCGGAACGCTTGCCATGGCCTATCGCAACCTGGAAATCGCCAACCGCGGCGCGGTGCGCACCATCACCGTCAACCGCCCCGACAAGCTCAACGCGCTCAACCGCGACACGCTCAACGAATTGACGATCGCCTTCACCCAGGCGGCGCAGGACGACGCGGTGCGCGCGGTGGTGCTCACCGGCGCCGGCGAGAAGGCCTTCGTGGCCGGCGCCGACATCGCCGAGATGAACGGCTACACGAGTGTGCAGGCGCAGTCGTTCTCGCGTACCGGGCAGCGCCTGATGAGCACGATCGAGCGGCTGGGCAAGCCGGTGATCGCGCGTGTGCAGGGCTTCGCGCTGGGCGGCGGCATGGAGCTGGCGATGGCCTGCCACCTGCGCGTGGCCAGCGAAAAGGCGAAGTTCGGCCAGCCGGAGATCAACCTTGGCCTGATTCCCGGTTTCGGCGGCACCCAGCGCCTGCTGCGACTGGCCGGCCGCGGCGCCGCGCTGGAGCTTTGCCTGACCGGTGCGCCGATCGGCGCGCAGCGGGCCTACGAACTGGGCATCGTCAACCGCGTGGTGGCGCCCGAGGCGCTCGACGAGGCGGTCGACGCACTGGCCGACCAGTTGGCCGCGGCCGCGCCGTTGGCGGCCGCAGGCATCCTCGATGCCATCCTGCTGGGCGGCGAGACGGCGCTGGACCAGGGCCTGGAATTCGAGACGCAAGGGTTCGCGCTGGCCTTCGCCACCGAGGACATGCGCGAGGGGACGAGCGCGTTCCTGGAGAAGCGCAAGGCGCAGTTCAAGGGGCGCTGAAGCTCGAATGCATAGGTTGGGCTTCAGCCCACCGCAACCCGCCCGCAAGCTGGCGGGTGGGCTGAAGCCCACCCTGCGTGGTCAGTGCCCGCCGCGGTATTTCTTCTCGCCCGCCGTCACGGCGACGTCCAGTCGGTTCTCCGGCGGCGCCAGCGGGCAGGTGGCGAACGGCGTGAAGGCACACGGCGGGTTGTAGGCCTTGTTGAAGTCCAGTTCCACCTTGCCCGGCTGCGCCAGGCCGCCTTTAGGCAGCGCGGCGTAGAAGAAACGCGCGGCGCCGTAGGTTTCCTTGCCCGAGGTGCGGTCGGCGATCACGAAGAACAGCTCGCCACCCGGCTCCTCCTGGTAAGGCAGCAGCTCGAAGGTATGGCCGTCGCGCTGGAACACCGCCTTGCCGGGGACGTCGACCGCGTCGATGGTGCCGATCACCGAACCGATTTCCAGCTTGTGCGCCGGCTGGAACGGAATCCATTCCGCTTCGACTCGCCACGAGGGGTCGATCGGAAAATAGTCGATGCCCGCGAAGTCCTTGCGCGTCGCCGCCTCCGGATCCTTCACGCGCAGCGCCTTGCGGCCGTCGCGGTCGATCACGTAGAAGCCCGCGCTGCCGAAACGCACGAGGGTCGGGCCGTCGGCGCCGGCGTGCATGTCGTCGACCAGCACCGCGTCGGCGACGCTCTTGCCATCGACGGTGGCACCCGCCGCCTTGTTCAGCGCGATGCGCAGGCTGCCGTCCGCGGCGAGCGTGATCGTGCCCAGGTACGCAGGGCCGGCCATGAGCACGATGTCGTTGTCGGCGGCGCTGCCGATGCGGTTGGCGCCCTCATGTAGCCACTCGAGCCCGATCAGGCTCAGCCAGCCATCCGGTGCGGTCAGCCGGGCCACGCGGTCGGCGCGCCACTGCTCGATCTGGCGGGTGTACGGATCGGTATCGGCGGCGTGCACGGCAACGGCTCCCAGGGTGATGGCGGCGAGGAACAGGCTGGCGCGAAGCATCGGGCTCTCCAGCGGGGACAGCGGTCGAGTATAGACGAGCCTGCATGCGCACCTTGCCGGCGCACATGGCGCACGCTTGCGGGATCAGCGGCCGCGCAGGAACAGCCGATCCAGCTCGCCGAGCGACAGCTGCACCCAGGTCGGCCGTCCGTGATTGCATTGCCCGGAGCGCTCGGTCGCTTCCATCTCGCGCAGCAGCGCGTTCATCTCCGGATGGGTCAGGCGGCGGCCCGCGCGCACCGAGCCATGACAGGCCATGGTCGAGAGCAGTTCGTTCTCCAGCTCCTGCAGGCGGCGCGAACTGCCGTGCTGGGCCAGTTCGGCCAGCACGTCGATGGTGAGCTGGCTGACGTCGGCGCCTTCGAGCAAGGCGGGGATGCGCCGCACCACCACGGTCGACGGGCCGCTGCGCGAGAGCTCCAGGCCCCACTCGGCCAGCGCCTCGGCGTGTTCCTCGGCGGCGGCAGCCTCCTTGGCGCTGACCGACAGGTTCAGCGGCACCAGCAGCAACTGCGAGCGCAGGTTGCTGCAGGCACGGCCGGCCTTGAGCTTCTCGTAGGTGATGCGCTCGTGCGCCGCGTGCATGTCCACCAGCACCAGGCCGTGCGCATTCTCGGCGAGGATGTAGATGCTCTTGAGCTGGGCGATGGCGAAGCCCAGCGGCGGCGCTTCGCGCTCGTCGGCTTCGGGCATCGCCGTGGCGACGGCGGCCGATGCGGAGGGCTCGCCCAGCAGCGCGGCATAGTCGGCCAGCGGCTCGTCGCGCAGGCCGAGGCTGAGCCGGCTCTGCGCGAACGGCATCGAGCGCGAAGCGCCCATGCCCGGGTAGGCGTACGTCGGCGCGGATGCAGCCACCGGCTCGGACTGCGGTTCGGGCCCCACCTGCCCCGCGCGCGTCTGCGCCAGCGCCTCGTGCAGGCTGCGGAACAGGAAGTCGTGCACCAGCCGCTGCTCGCGGAAGCGGACCTCGTGCTTGGCCGGATGCACGTTCACGTCCACGCCGGCGGGATCCAGTTCCAGGTACAGCACGAAGGCGGGATGGCGGCCGTGGAACAGCACGTCCGCATAGGCCTGGCGCACGGCATGGGCGACCACGCGGTCGCGCACCAGCCGGCCGTTGACGTAGAAGTACTGCCCGTCCGCCTGCGCGCGCGACGCGGTCGGCAGGCCGACCCAGCCGGACAACTGCATGCCGGCCGCCGCGTGCTCGATGCGCAGGCTCTGCGCGGGGAAGGCTTCACCCAGCACCTCGGCCACGCGCGCCAGCGCCGCCACGTGGTCCTGGCAGGCCTTGAACAGGCGCAGCGGCTTGCCGTTGTGGCTCAGGCGGAATTCCACCGAGCGCCGTGCCAGCGAAAGCGACTTGAGCAGGTCGTCGATGTGCGCGAATTCGGTACGCTCGGCGCGCAGGAATTTCCGCCGCGCCGGCACGTTGAAGAACAGGTCGCGCACCTCGACGCTGGTGCCGACCGGATGCTGCGCCGGCCGCACCGGCTGCATGCGGCCGCCGTCCACTTCCAGCCGGAACGAGCTGTCGGCGTCGCGCAGGCGCGAGGTCAGCGCGAAGCGCGCGACCGACGCCACCGAGGCCAGCGCCTCGCCGCGGAAACCCATGCTGGCGACGTGTTCGAGGTCGTCGAAGCTGCCGATCTTGCTGGTGGCGTGCGAGGCCACCGCCAGCGGCAGGTCGTCCGCGCCGATGCCGCCGCCGTCGTCGCGCACGCGGATCAGCCGCGCGCCGCCCTGCTCGATGTCTACCTCGATACGGGTGGCGCCGGCGTCGAGGCTGTTCTCGACCAGTTCCTTGACCACCGACGATGGCCGCTCGATCACCTCACCGGCGGCGATCTGGTTGATGAGGTCGGGGGGAAGCTGGCGGATGACGGGCATCGCGCAAGCTTAATGCGTGCGGGTCGGGATGCCCAAGGCCGCGTCGGAAGGTGGACGACTGTAGGGGTGCAACCTGCACGCGTGATCCGGAGCGCGCAGTCGCGCACAGGGTATGTTCCTACAGGGGTGCTCGTCGGAAACCTTGCTCAGCCGGCCGGAATGGCCAGCACCGCGCCCGCCTGCACCGAATCGCTGCTCATGCGATTGGCGCTCTTGAGCGCACTCACGCTCACGCCGTACTGGCGGGCGATGCTGCCCAGGCTCTCGCCACGCTCGACCCGGTGCAGGTCGCGCACGTCGGCGTCGGCACGCGCACTGCGCGCGTCCGCAGTCGCCGACGTGGCCTTGGCCGCCGGCCGTGCGTCGGCCACCAGCGTGCCGTTGCGGCGCATCGCCTGCGCGGCGAACCAGGTGCCCGGCGGCGGCGTGGCCTCGAAGTAGTTGCGCACGCCGCCCGTCACCGCCTCGGCCAGCTCGCGCTGGTGCGCGGGATCGCGCAGCTTGCGTTCCTCGGTCGGATTGCTGATGAAGGCAGTCTCGACCAGGATCGAAGGCACGTCGGGCGAACGTAGCACCACGAAGTTCGCGTGTTCGACGTAACCGCGATGGGTCGGCCCCAGCTGGGCCAGCGCCTTGAGCACGTTGCCGGCGATCGACTCGCTGGCCTGGATGGCGTAGCCCTGCTGCAGGTCCAGCAACACCGCGGCGAGGCTGTCATCCTTGTCGTCCAGCGAGACGCCGCCGATCAGGTCGGCGCGGTTTTCGCGGTCGGCCAGCCAGCGCGCCGCCTCGGAGGTCTTGCCGCGCGGCGACAGCACCCACACCGACGAGCCCTTGGCGTCGCTGCTGGTGAACGCATCGGCATGGATCGAGACGAACATGTCCGCGTTCTGCTCGCGGGCGATCTGGTAGCGGCGCTTGAGCGGAATGAAGTAGTCGCCGTCGCGGGTCAGCACGGCCTTCATGCCGGGCTGCTTGTTGATCTCGTCGGCCAGGGCACGCGCGACCGCCAGGGTGACGTTCTTTTCCTGGGTACCGCCGGGACCGTGCGAGCCGGGATCCTTGCCGCCGTGGCCGGCGTCGACCGCGACGATCACCTTGCGCTCGCCGCCCAGCAGCAGCGCCGCCTGTTTGGCACCCTTGCCCACGCTGTGCGTCGGCTTGATGCTGGCCAGCGCGTGCGACGTGTCGTCATCCGCCTCGGTCGCGACCGCCGCAGCCTTGCCGGGGTAGAGGTCCAGCACCAGGCGATAGCCATGTTCGCCGGCCGGCTTGAGCAGGAAGCTCTTCGGCTGCGCGCCGTCGGCGGTGCGCGCAAGCAGCTGCAGGTCACCGCCGCTCTTGCGGCTGTCCAGGCCCTTGAAGAGCCCTTGGGCTGCCGGCGCACGGAAACCGCCGGCGAGATCGCCGCCACTGAGCTCGACTTCGATGGCGTTGCCGTCGCGGCCGATCGTGTACTTCGCCGGGCCGGACAGGTCGAACACCACGCGGGTGTATTCGGGGCCGGCCCAGACGCGCGCGGCCTTGACGTCGGCCGCCTGCGCGGGGCGTAGCGGAAGCGCGGCGGCAAGAGCCACCAGGCCGAGGCTACCCAGGCGCGCGAACGTACGTGTCATGGCGCCGCATTGAAACCCAGCAAAAACGCGATTGCAAGGGCTTTTTCCTTGGATATCCATAACCTGCGTCGCATTTGTCATGCTGGCCCAAGGTTTGGTCGGCAGACACGCGCCGCCGGCAAAACGACGCCGGGCGAAGTTTTTTCTTACGGAACCGTAACTTAGGATTCGCCCAACCGATCCAGCACGGCGCGGCCGCGATCACTGCGCGGTTCGGCACGGGCGCGCCGGCCGTTGCCGGCGTGTTCCAGCTCGAGGACGAGGTCCGGCGCCGGCAGCGCCCCGGCACCGCGCTCGGGCCATTCCACCAATACGAGCGCGGACGCATCGCCCAGCGCATCCAGCCCCAGCCATTCCAGTTCGCCGGGATCGGCGATGCGGTAGAGGTCCAGGTGCCAGGCGGCGAGCTCGCCGGCGCGATAGGACTCGACCAGGCTGTAGGTCGGGCTCTTGACCCGCTCTCCCACGCCCAGCGCGGTAAGCAGCGCGCGGGCGAAACTGGTCTTGCCGGCACCGAGGTCGCCGTGCAGGTAAAGCACCAGGCCGCCGTCGACCACGGCCGCGAAGCGTTGCGCCAGTGCGGTGGTGGCGGTTTCGTCGGGAAGGGTCCAGTAGCTCATGCATCCGGTCCGTTGAGCAGGAGGCGCAGGGGGGCGAGCAGGTCGCTGGCGATCATGCCCCGCTCGCCCTCGCGCGCGGCACGGTCGCCGGCGCGCGCGTGCAGCCCCACGCCCAGGCGCGCGGCGTCCGGCGCAGGGCAACCCTGCGCCAGCAGCGCGGCGATCAATCCGGTGAGCAGGTCGCCCATGCCGCCGGAGGCCATGCCGGGATTGCCCCAGGGACAGACGTCCAGACGTCCATCCGGATCGGCTACCAGCGAACCGGCGCCCTTGAGCACCACGACCGCGCCGAAGCGCTGCGCAAGCGTGCGGACGGCGGCGAAGCGGTCGCGTTCGACTTCGGCAACGGGGCACCCCAGCAATCGTGCGGCTTCGCCGGGGTGAGGCGTGAGCACCACCTGCCGCGAAGCATCGAAACGCCTGGGTTCGATCGCCAGCAGGTTCAACCCGTCGGCATCCAGCACCAGCGGCAGCGGGCTGTCCAGCGCGGTCAGCCACAAGGCGTGACCCCAGGCGCCCTGCCCCAGGCCCGGGCCGACCGCCAGCACGCTGGCGCGGGCCAGCAGTGGCTCCAGCGCCTGCGGGCCGTTGACCGCGTGCGCCATCAGCTCGGGACGGCCGGCGTTGAGCGCGACCAGGTGCTCGGCGCGCGTCGCCACGCTGACCAGGCCGCCGCCGCCGCGCAGCGCCGCCTCGCCGCACAGGCGGATGGCGCCGGCGGTGCCGTGGTCACCGCCGATGGCGAGCACATGGCCGTTGCGTCCCTTGTGCACATCGCGCGGGCGCGGCGGCAACGTGGCCGGCTCGAGCAGGCGCGCGTCCGGCGCCTCCTGCCACAGGCTTTCGGGCAGCCCCAGCGTGGCCAGCTCGATGCGTCCGGTGTGCGCAGCGGCCTGGCCGGTGTGCAGGCCCCGCTTGGCGGCGATGAAGCTCACGGTGAGGCTGGCGCGCACCGCCGCGCCCGGGCAGTGCCCCGTGTCGGCGTTCAGTCCCGAAGGCACGTCCAGCGACAGGATGGGCGCGCCGCAGGCGTCGAGGCGCTCGATCAGGGCCGCCACCGTCGGCGGCGGCGGGCGATTCAGACCCGTGCCGTAGAGCGCGTCCACGTGCACGTCGGCCGGCGGCAAGGTGGAAGTCTCGTCCCAGCGCCGCACCGGCACGCCGCCCTGCTCGCAGGCCGCGCGCGCCTGCGCGGCGTCCCCGCGCGCATCCTCGGCCAATGCCCGGACTTCGGCAGCCAGTCCTGCCTCATGCGCCAGCAGCGCCAGCAGGAAGCCGTCGCCGCCGTTGTTGCCCGGCCCGCAATACACCGCGACGCGGCGCGCCTCCGGCCAACGCCGGCGCAGGCTGGCGAAGGCCGCGGCGGCCGCGCGGCGCATCAGCTCGTAACCGGGGATACCCAGCGTCTCGATCGCACGCCGGTCCAGCGTGCGCACCTGGGCGACGGTATAGAGGGCGTGGCAATGCGGCGCGGTCATCGGCCGATTATAGGAGCGGCCCGGCGCCTACAATGGCGGCATGTCCGTCGTTCCTTCTCCCGACTACGCTGCGCTGGCTCGCGACATCAAGCAATGGGCGCGGGAATTCGGCTTCGCCGAAACCGCGATCAGCGGCGTGGAGCTGGGCGAGGACGAGACGCACCTGGAGCATTGGCTGGGCGAAGGCCTGCACGGCGAGATGGACTACATGGCCCGCCACGGCACGCGCCGCAGCCGCCCGGCGGAGCTGGAACCGGGCACGTTGCGGGTGATCTCCGTGCGCATGGACTACCGCGCGCCCGGCACGCGCCACGCCTGGGACGTGCTCGGCGACGGCGAGGCCGGCTACGTCGCGCGCTACGCGCTGGGCCGCGACTACCACAAGCTGATGCGCAACCGCCTGCAGAAGCTGGCCGAGCGCATCCGCGGCGCCATCGGCGAGTTCGGCTATCGCGCCTACGTCGATTCGGCTCCTGTGCTGGAGAAGGCGCTGGCGCGCAACGCAGGCCTGGGCTGGATCGGCAAGCACACCGTGCTGATCAACAAGGACGCCGGCTCCTACTTCTTCCTCGGCGAGCTCTACACCGACCTGCCACTACCGGTCGACGCGCCGGCCAGCGCGCACTGCGGCAGTTGCACGCGCTGCATCGACGTCTGCCCGACGCAGGCGATCCTCGGTCCCTACCGGCTCGACGCACGGCGCTGCATTTCCTATCTCACCATCGAGCTGAAGGGCTCGATCCCGGAGGAACTGCGCGCGCCGATGGGCAACCGCATCTTCGGCTGCGACGACTGCCAGCTGGTGTGCCCGTGGAACAAGTTCGCGCAGGACGCCACGGAGCCGGACTTCGCGCCGCGCCACAGCCTGGACGGGGCGAAGCTGGTGGAGCTGTTCAGCTGGAGCGAAGAGGACTTCCTGCGGCGAACCGAAGGCATGGCGATCCGGCGCACCGGCTACGAAGGCTGGCTGCGCAACATCGCCGTGGCGCTGGGCAATGCGCCTTCGTCGGCGGAAGTGCTGACGGCCCTGCATGCGCGGGAACGGCACGCCTCGCCCATCGTCCGCGAGCACGTGGCCTGGGCGCTGGCCCGGCACGGCGAACAGTCCCTGTAGGGTGAGCTTCAGCCCACCACTCGATCGGACCCACGAGCGGTGGGCTGAAGCCCACCCTGCGTCAGCTACTTGCGGCGTTCGCGGATCGCGCCGATCAACGCACAGGTAGCCGCATCCAGCGGCGGCACGTCGGACGACTCGCCGCGCAGCGCCGGCAGGATCTGCCGGGCGATGCTCTTGCCCAGTTCCACGCCCCACTGGTCGAACGCGTTGATACCCCACAGGTGGCCGAGCAGGAACACCTTGTGCTCGTACAGCGCGATCAGCGCGCCCAGGCTCTCGGGCGTGAGCGCGTCGAGCAGGATCACCGAACTGGGGCGATCGCCCGGGAAGGTGCGCTGCGCCGCCAGCACGTCGCCCCCGGCCGGATTCTCCGCCAGCGCCTCGTCGAAGGTCTTGCCCAGTGCCAGCGCCGCCGCCTGCGCGAGCAGGTTGGACAGCAGCGCATCGTGGTTGCCGTGCAGCGGATGCGCCGGGTTGACGATGCCGATCAGGTCCAGCGGCACCACCTCGGTACCCTGGTGCAGCGCCTGGAAGTAGGCGTGCTGGGCGTTGGTGCCTACGCTGCCCCACACCACCGGCACGGTCGGCTGGCCGACGGCCGCGCCCTCTGGCGTCACCGACTTGCCCAGGCTCTCCATCTCCAGTTGCTGCAGGTAGCTCGGCAGGTCGCCGAGCAGGTCGGCGTACGGCACGACGGCGCGCGTGGGAAAACCCAGCACGTCGCGGTTCCAGATCTCGGTGAGCGCCAGCAGCGCCGGCAGGTTCTCCTGCCAGGGAGCGCTGCGGAAGTGGTCGTCCATACGCGCGCCGCCGGCCAGCACCGCGCGAAAGCCTTCCATGCCGATCGCCAGCGCCAGCGACAGCCCGACCGCCGACCACAGCGAGTAGCGCCCGCCAACGAAATCCCACATCGGGAAGATCTGCCTCAACGGCACGCCCCAGCTGCCGGCCACCTCGGTGTTGGCGCTGACCGCCAGGAAGTGCCGCGCCACCGCGCGCTCGTCGCCGTTGCAGGCGTCCGAGATCCAGCCGCGCAGCACGTTGCCGTTGAGCAGCGTCTCCTGCGTGGTGAAGGTCTTGGAGACCATCACCACCAGCGTGGTCTTCGGATCGAGCCGGTTGATCAGGTCGTAGGCGGCCTGGCCGTCGACGTTGGTGAGGAAGTGGCTGCGCACCTTCGGCGTGCGGAACGGCGCCAGCGCGGCGACCGCCAGGCGCGGCCCCAGGTCCGAGCCGCCGATGCCGATGTTGACGATGTCGGTGACCGTGCCGGGCAGGCCCAGCGCTTCCTGGCGGCCGTCATGGACGGCGTCGACCAGTTCGCCGATGCGCGCGAGCGTCGCCTCGATCTCGCGCTGCGCCTCGGCCGGCGCGGGCGAAGGCAGCGACGAGCCGCCCGCACGCAGCGCCGTATGCAACACCGCGCGGCCTTCGGACGTGTTGATCGGCTCACCGGCGAACATCGCGTCGCGCGCCGCCTGCCAGCCGCTGGCTTCCAGTTGCGCGCCCAAGGCATCGAGCCCCGGCACGTCCAGCTTCTGCCGGCTGAGGTCGAGCAGCAGCGGCCCGGCACGATGGCGCAGGCGCGCGCCGCGCGCCGGATCGGCGATCAGCGTGCGCAGGTGCGCCTGCGACAGGCGACGGGCATGGTCGGCGAACAGCGAGGCGTACGTCGGGACGTTGGCGGGCATGGGCTGGCGCATCGGCTGGGGAAGCCTTGCATCTTAAGCCGAGCGAACGTTACGAACACGTCGGATCACAGGAGACACTCCTGCCGCAGCGCCCAGCTACGAACCCTTCCCCCGCGAATGCGGGGGAAGGTGCCGACAGGCGGATGGGGGCGCTTTTGGGGCGGGATGTTTGGGGCAGTCTTTTGCAAGGCCTCCCCCATCCGCCCTTCGGGCACCTTCCCCCGCAAGCGGGGGAAGGACTTGGGCTGCTCCGCGAGCGCGGAGGAAGGATCCGGTCAGGCCGCCGCCATCTGCTTGGGGATCGAGCGGTTGGTATGGCTGATGCGGTTGGCCGCATCGACGTACACCAGCGTCGGCTGGAACTTCTCCAGCTCCGCCTCGTTGAGCTGCACGAAGGCGGCGATGATGATCAGGTCGCCAGCCTGCGCGCTGCGCGCGGCGCTGCCGTTGACCGAGATGATCCCGGAGCCTTCCTCGGCGCGCAGCGCATAGGTCACGAAGCGCTGCCCGCTGTTGATGTTCCACGCGTGGATCTGTTCGTACTCGCGGATGCCCGAGGCATCCAGCAGCAGGCCGTCGATCGCGATCGAGCCCTCGTAGTGCAGCTCCGCGTGGGTCACCGTGGCGCGGTGGATCTTGGCCTTGAGCATGTTCAGGTGCATGACAGATGTGTTTCCGGCAGGAACAGCCTGCGTTTGCCAATTATCGAACCCCTGACGCTGCATCGCAACATGAACGCGGATGGCCCTTCAGGGGGTACTCCGCACAGGACCGCGTCACACACGGGGCCGTTCTCCATATGGGGTCTGCGTTCGGCCATCCAAACACCGGGCCGAAGGCCATCGCATGCCATAATGTGCGATCCCGTCGCAGCGCCCGCCTCCCATGACCCGCCGTCTCCTCGTCACCAACGCCCTGCCCTACGCCAACGGCCCGCTGCACATGGGCCACCTGCTGGGCTACATCCAGGCCGACATCTGGGTGCGCGCGCAGCGCATGGCGGGCAGCGAGGTCGCGTACGTTTGCGCGGACGACGCCCACGGCACGCCCATCATGCTGGCTGCGCAGAAGGCCGGCATGACGCCGGAGGCCTTCATCGAGGGCATCCGCGCGGGCCACGAAGCGGACTTCGCCGGCTTCGGCGTGCACTTCGACCACTACCACTCGACCCATTCGGAAGAGAACCGCGAGCTGGCGACGCTGATCTACACGCGCCTGCGCGACGGCGGCTTCATCGCGCGCCGCGACATCAAGCAACTGTTCGACCCGGAAAAGGAAATGTTCCTGCCGGACCGCTACATCAAGGGCATCTGCCCGCGCTGCGGCACGCCCGACCAGTACGGCGACAACTGCGAGAACTGCGGTGCCACCTACGCGCCCACCGACCTGCTCGAGCCCTACTCGGTGGTCTCCGGCGCCGCGCCCGTGCTGCGCGATTCGGAGCATTACTTCTTCGAGCTGTCGAAGTTCGAGGCGCTGCTGCGCGACTGGTTCGCCGGCCGCTACACCAACGGCAGGCCGGTGGCCAACGCCGGCGTCGCGGCCAAGCTGCGCGAGTGGCTGGACGGCGGCCTGAAGGACTGGGACATCTCGCGCGACGCGCCCTACTTCGGTTTCCCGATCCCCGACGCGCCGGGCAAGTTCTTCTACGTCTGGCTGGACGCGCCGGTCGGCTACCTGGCCAGCTTCAAGGCCCTGTGCGACCGCACCAACCTGAAGTTCGACGATTTCCTCGCGCCGTCCAGTCGCGCCGAGATGCACCACTTCATCGGCAAGGACATCATCAACTTCCACGGCCTGTTCTGGCCGGCGATGCTGCACGGCGCGGGCTTCCGCACGCCGACCGCGCTGCACGTCAACGGCTACCTGACCGTCAATGGCGCGAAGATGTCCAAGTCGCGCGGCACCTTCATCCAGGCGCGCACCTACCTCGACGCGGGGCTCAATCCCGAGTTTCTGCGCTACTACTTCGCCAGCATGCTGGACGACGCGCCGGTCGACGTGGACCTGGACCTGAAGGCCTTCGAGGAGCGCGTCAACTCGCATCTGGTCGGCAAGTGGGTGAACATCGCCAGCCGTACCGCAGGCTTCGTGCACAAGTTCTTCGACGGCCGCCTGGCCACGCGCTTCGGCACCGCCGAGCAGGCGCTGTGGAACACGCTGCTGGAGCACTACGACGGCATCGATGTGCTCTACGACGCCGGCGACTTCGCCGAAGTGACGCGCCGCTTCGTGCTGATGGCGGACCTGGTCAACGGCCACATCGCCGCCACCGCGCCTTGGACGATGGCCAAGGACGAGGCGCGCCGCACCGAACTGCACGAGGTGTGCTCGTTCGCCCTCGCCGCGTTCCGCCTGCTCGCCGGCTTGCTCAAGCCGATCCTGCCGGCCACCGTCGCCGCGGCCGAGGCGTTCCTCAACGCGCCAATCGCCGATTTCGACGACGCCCGCGCGGAACTGCACAACCACGCGATCGGTCAGTTCGAGCCGCTGCTCGGCCGCATCGATCCCAAGCGTATCGAAGCGATGATCGAGGCCTCGAAGGAATCGCTCGCGCCCACTCCGGCAGCCGCACCCAAGCCTTCCAAGGAAGCCCGCAAGCCCATGACCGAACCTGCTGCATCCACCACCGAAACTCCGGCCACCATTTCCATCGACGACTTCTCGAAGCTCGACCTGCGCATCGGCAAGGTCACCGTCTGCGAATTCGTGGACGGTTCGGACAAGCTGCTGCGCTTCGAACTGGATGCCGGCCCGCTGGGTACGCGGCAGATCTTCTCCGGCATCCGCGCCGCCTACGGCGAGCCGCAAAAGCTGGTCGGCCGCAACGTGGTGTTCATCGCCAACCTGGCACCGCGCAAGATGCGCTTCGGTCTGTCCGAGGGCATGATCCTCTCGGCCGGCGAAGGCGGCGGCGACCTGTTCCTGCTGGACGCGGACCAGGGCGCGAAACCCGGCGCCACCGTGCGCTGATTCGCAGGACCGTCCCCCGGGGCCCGTGATCGTGGTCCTTCCCCCGCTCGCGGGGGAAGGTGCCCGTAGGGTGGATGGGGGAAACCTTGCGAAGGGCCTGCCCGGCATCCCGCATCAGAGCGCCCCCATCCGCCTGTCGGCACCTTCCCCCGCATTCGCGGGGGAAGGCTCAAGTGGCGCGCGCCAAGGCCTGATCGTGCTGCTCCCTTCACCGATGGAGGAGGGCAACCACCATCAGCGCGCGTATGTGACGAAGAATCCCACCAGGTCGCCGTTCTCGTTGTACGCCGACAGGTCGACCACGTGATAGCCGCGCGCGGCGTACTCGGCATGCGTTTCGGTCAGCTTGCGGGCCATGTGGTTCTTGCGGAAACCCAGGGTGGCGTCGACGAACACGGTGACGGTGTCGGCCGGCGCGGCCTCGGCCTGGGCCGGCGTGGCATGGGTGAGCAACAGCGTGCCGGCCATGCCGACGGCCGCGGCCAGCAACAGCGAGGCGGCGCGCAGGGAGGGGCGGAAGAAGGGCATGTGAAGCTCCTGTCGAGTTGCGGGACAATGGAGCGCCGATTATGCCGATGCCCTCCCGGCGCGGCGCCCGGAACACCATGAACGACGTCACCGATCTCGCCACCCGCATCGATGCGCTGCTGCCGCAGACGCAGTGCGAGCAGTGCGGCTTCCACGGCTGCCGCCCGTACGCCGAAGCGATGGCGCGCGGCGAGGCGCCGATCAATCGCTGCCCACCCGGCGGCACGGCCGGCATCGCCAGGCTGGCGGCCCTGCTGGGCACGCCCGCCTTGCCGCTCGATCCGGCGCATGGCGTGGAGAAGCCGCGCACGCTCGCGCGCATCGTCGAGGCCGACTGCATCGGCTGCACCAAGTGCATCCAGGCCTGTCCGGTGGACGCGATCGTCGGCGCCGCCAAGCTGATGCACACGGTCCTGCCCGACCACTGCACCGGCTGCGAGCTGTGCGTGCCGGCCTGCCCGGTCGACTGCATCGTGCTCGAGCCCATGCCGCTGGCGCAGGTAGAGGACCCGGCGCACGCCGACGCCTCCCGCGCGCGCTTCCAGCGCCGCGAGGCCCGCCTGGCGCGCGAACGCACTGAACGCGAGGCCGAGCTGGCCGCGCGCAAGGCGGCCGTCGACACCACCGCCACCCCACAGAACCCGGTGCTGGCCGCACTCGCCCGCGCCCGCGCCAGACAGGGCTCCGCATGAAGCGCGCCGACATCGTCGAACTGTTCACGCGCCTGCGCGAACTCAATCCGCATCCCACCACCGAGCTCGAATACCGCACGCCGTTCCAGTTGCTGGTCGCCGTGGTGCTCTCGGCGCAGGCCACCGACGTCGGCGTCAACAAGGCTACGCGCAAGCTGTTCCCCAAGGCCGGCACGCCGCAGGCGATCCTGGCGCTGGGCGAGGAAGGCCTGAAGCGCTACATCAGCACCATCGGCCTGTACAACGCCAAGGCGAAGAACGTGATCGCGCTGTGCCGCATCCTCATCGAGCAGCACGGTGGCGAGGTGCCGCGTACGCGCGAGGCGCTGGAAGCGCTGCCGGGCGTGGGCCGCAAGACCGCCAACGTCGTGCTCAACACCGCCTTCGGCGAGCCCACCATCGCGGTGGACACGCACATCTTCCGCGTCGCCAACCGCACCGGCCTGGCGCCCGGCAAGGACGTGCGCGCGGTCGAGGACAAGCTGGAAAAAGTGGTGCCGGCCGAGTTCAGGAAGGACGCTCACCACTGGCTGATCCTGCACGGCCGCTACGTTTGCAAGGCGCGCAAGCCCGACTGCCCGCTCTGCCCGATTCGCGACCTGTGCCATTACAAGCACAAGACGCCGCCGGCAGCGTGAAACGTAGGGTGGGCTTCAGCCCACCGCTCTCGGGTGCCGTCGAAGCGGT